>JAKLIR010000040.1 GCA_022709505.1 bacterium
AAAAACGAATTCTCATTGTTCATCCGAGACCTGATTCGAGAAAGGGCATGATAGCCGCATTGGAGGCGGCTGGTTTTTCCGTTACGATCGCCCCGGACACGGATATCGGTATTTCACAGATATTCACGGACAAATACGATATGTTGCTGATAAGTGACAGACTTCAGGCGAAAAGCACGACCGGCATAATAAAACTTGTGAAGGAGAATCCGTTTGCGGCGCTCACTCCCGCGATTATTCTTTCGAGCCGCGAGTACGGATACCACGAGCTTGTTATGTGGGTGAAAAACGGTGCGATAACGGTCGTGTCTGAGTCGGCGGACCCGGAAGATTACACATCGATATTCATTGACATTCTGGATAGAAGGGAAACGACCGGTGTCGATGTTACGAGCGGACTTCCATCCGGTCCGATGCTCATGAAGATAATCGGTGATTTGTGTGAGAATTCAACAGTTGACTGGCATTACATTTCAATAAAATTAACGGGGATACGCCCTTTCAATTTGAGATACGGTTATGAGCAGGGGAATAAGCTCATCACCGGTTTTGGGAAATTTCTCGAAGAGATAGTTCAGGATACCGGGGATAGGACGGATTTAGCCGGGCGTTTGTACGGGCCGCGTTTTTGCATCGTAACAAAAGCAAAAAGGGTGGAGACCGTTTGCAGGGGGCTTATCACGAAATCGGAAAGATTTTTCAGGAAATACTACACGCCGTTCGAGTTGTCCAGAGGATATATCACAGTGGAAGATGGGAAACAAGCAGGAGAATACAGACTGTGCGAGCTATACGCATCGGCCGTAAGAGTTCAGGCGAAATGGGGCAGGACGCCCGCGGAATTGTTCGACATCTCGGAGGAAGGAATTCAGAAGGCGCTTCTGTCTGAAAAAGGCTATGTAATATCCGGACTGTAATTAACCCGTTCTTCATCGATGTGGCTTGAAACGGCATGAACCATTATAGAGCGAGAGGTAAAAAATGCGGAACAGATCGTATGGAATAATAGCGGCGGCGGCGATTGCATTTTCAGTCGTCTTACTGGGAACAGTTGGAAAGGCGGCGGTGGTGCGGGATCCCTTAATGAAGCCGTTTGAATACGACAAGCGAGCGCCGCTGAATGCGAGATGGCAGGAACTTCCCGGCAGCCCGTTTTACAACCTGTACAAGATAGTATATGAAAGCAAGAACGGCGAGAAGGTGCCGGCTCTCTACTATGAAGCGAAACCGGTGGGGCGGAAGCGACCGTGCATAATCATGCAGCACGGATACAGCGGGAATAAAACGGATGTGAAGTCGTTCGGACTTCTCGACATTGTGAGAGCCGGATACAACGTTTTCGCGATCGACGCTCAGTATCACGGGGAGAGATCGGTTAAGGGAAAAGATATTTTCTCTGCCGATATAGGATCCGACGCGAAGGCTATAGTTCAGACTGTGGTGGACCTACGGCGCGGCGTGGATCTTCTGGAGACGAGAAAGGAAGTCGATCCCAAAAGGATTTCGTACATAGGTGTGAGCATGGGAGGAATACTCGGAAGCATTTTCGCGGGAGTGGACCAGCGGGTGAAGGCGCCGGTGCTCGTGGTCGGCGGCGGAGACTGGAAGACTCTCGTGAATGAGAGCGAGATAGGCCCGGCGAGATACCTCCGCTTTCTTGAGAAGAACGGACAGATAGAATCGGTGGATAAACTCGCGGAGCGGATGAAGTACGTCGAGCCGCTGAACCATGTTTGGAGGATTTCACCCCGGCCGGTTCTTTTCATAAATAACACGACAGATAAAATAGTGCCGGTTTCGACCAATAAGCTGCTGCAGGCGAAGGCGCGCGAACCTAAGAAGATCGTTTGGCTGAACGGTGTTCCGGGCGATCCCACGGGGCACATACCTCCGCTCGATAAAATGATTTCGGAAGCTCTCAACTGGTGGAAGGAAAAGCTTTGAGAAAGGGTCACGGGAAGGCGTTCGAAATGAAGATTGCAAAAGCCGCCGCAACGTTGTCGTTGATTGCAGGTTTCACATTCGGTTGTTCTTCCGGCAACGGCCGGACCGAGGGAAAAGTGTTGACCGAGCCTCAGGTGAGGATAGGCATTGTCCAGAAAGCGACAGGCGCCGACATTTCATTCCCGGGCGGATATGAAATGGCAAAAGCGTCGGCGCCCGAGAAAACGTTGCGTTCGGCGGGGCCGGAATCCCTTAAGGTGGATCTGGTGAAGTTGAATTTGAATTCGGCGCTGAACCGGCTGCGCGTGTCGCTCGGACATTTCAGAAGTTACGAACAGACCGAGTATCTTCTGAAAAAACTTGGAGAAGTACCGTTCGAGCACATGATAGCCCAACCAAAGCAGTGGTCTATATGGTTCGGTCCGTTCACCAACAAGGCGGAAGCGGAACATGCGATGAACTACATCCGTGCGAAGGGGCTTTACGACGTAAGGATCGAGCCCGTGTCGGACGCGGCGAGTATTTTCGTCGTGCGTACTACTGATGGTTCGGAGTTGGCGAAAGGCGGCAATCCGCTTGTTTTCAGACCCGTTAGCGGCGGTTTCAAGATAAATTCGAAGGAGTACAAGGGCGACTTGGAATTGAGGCTGGATCAATACGGTACTCTCTCGGCTATCAACATAGTGAATGTGGAAGATTACATAGCAAGCGTCTTGCCGAAGGAGATGCCGCCGTCAGCGCATCCCGAGGCGTTGAAGGCGCAGGCTGTGATAGCGAGAACCTATTTGATGAACAATCTCGGCAGGCACGAGGCGGACGGTTTCAATCTTTGCGCCACAACCGATTGTCAGGTTTACGGCGGAGTCAATGATGTGACCGCGTCAACTCTCGACGCGACGAAGAAGACGCGCGGGATGGTGCTTACGTATTCGGGGCGGCTCGCGAATGCCGTATTTCATTCGACGTGCGGCGGTGTTAACGCGAACTACGATGACGTTTTCAGCGGCGGAGGGCATCCGTATCTGACGTCCGTGGACGACGGGTCGGGCGTAGGAGATGTAAATCTCGATTCCGCGGAGAAGGTGAAAGCGTTTCTCGCGCGAAAAGCGGGTTTCTGCGAAGCATCGAAGTATTTCAGATGGGAAAAATCTTACGGGAAAGACGAGCTGCTTGAACTATTCAAACAGACGATACCTGAGTTTTCGAATAAGCCCGACTTGAAAATAAATGATTTCAGCGGAATAAAGATTATCGGATATTTCAATTCGGGGCGAGTAAAAGGCGTGAGTATAGACACGGATGCGGGACGGTATGTTTTTGAGAAGGACGCCGTGAGATGGGTTTTCGGAGGATTGAAAAGCACGTTGTTTGTCCTTGAAGTAGGCGGAACGGCGCAGGCGCCGGTTTATACGTTCAAGGGAGCGGGATGGGGGCACGGTCTCGGACTTTGCCAGATGGGTGCGATGAACATGGCGAAGCAGGGCTACGGCATGAATCAGATTTTGAGCCATTACTATCCGGGCGCGACTGTGGAAGCAAAGTGGTGAAAAATAGATCGTTTTATATCACATAGGCAACGAACCGATTAACCCACTTTTTTCATTAACGTAGTTTGAAATCGCAAAGAGGGATAAGTTATTGAGGCTTGCAGATGTCTATCGCATGATCGTCCATGATGACGGTGGATGTGTAAGCGATATCTCCGAGAGCGGGTTTCGCGTGCATTATGTCCGCCCCGACGACTCTCACGTTTCCAGTGGTGAAAGTTATCGTATTCCGTTCCGAAGGGCCGATGAAAGCGCGGTCGATGGAAAGGTCGAGATAATTCCCGTTCAAGGTGTAAGTGAAACCTTTCGTCTCGAACAGAGGCCGTCTGAAATCTGGCGGTCTGATGTGAATAAGCGCGACGCCGGGTATTTTACCGATATCGGGCAGGGGCGGAGCGATCTCGGCGAGCGGTGCGTAGTACCAAGCCCAAAGGGTCTTTGCGACTTCAGCAACATCCGTGTCGTCAGGTTTCGCCTTTCTGAATCCGTTCGCGAGCATGCGCGTCAACGCGGGATCGAGAATTAAAGACCTGTTGATGAGGACGAACAGATATGCATTTGCGTCGAGCGGGGTGATTGAACCCTGTCTAACCGGCTCCTCGAATTCGATCCTGAAATAAAACTTCGCGTCGTCATATCCGAACCTAACCGATAATACGTCGAGATAAGGAGGAATCTCCGAATCGGGAGCGTTGGGGTGTTCGTACAAAACGTTCAGGCGGTCGAATGGGGATATCTCATTCTCGCCGGCGTTCTCGGGAGGGTCCTTCAGACCGAGGTAGGGCGGTATTTCAATAGCGATATTTCCGGCGGTGTCATCGGCCATAAACCTGTATATCAGTTGTCCGCATTCTTGTGGCGCTTCCACTTCCGCCGAGTATCTTTTACCGTTTTCTTCTTCGTCCATATCGGTTTCGCTCCATGTGACGCCGTCGTCAACGGAGTACATTAGCTTGACGCCCTGAATGGATTCGAAGTCGTTGCCTCCGAAATGAAACCTATCGACTTTCACGATAATCTTGATCGGATCGCCGGGTTGCGGTTCCGCTGGAGAGAAAGACGTCGATTTTATAACCGGCGGCAGGTGCTTGAGGTATTGAGACGCTTGATTCATGTCGAAGCCCATCGACTGAGCGCGCGCGAATGACGGAATCACGAAAAGCGCCGTTAGGACGAGGAGGAGAGCTTTTTTGATGCGGTTATCATTCACGGGAAGAAACATCAGATTATAATCTCGGCGCTCGGTTCTCTCTGAAGCGCTATGTCGATATTGACGTTGCAGATGTCGTTCCTGTCGAGCTCGCGCCTGACGGCGGACATCGCGAGTACGGGAGTGTTGCAGTCTTCGCTCAAATGAGCGAGAACCGCGTGACGTGTTCTTCCGCGGCCGAATTTAATTATGTTGGCGAGCGCTTTCGCGGATTGATCGTTTGAAAGATGTCCTCGCGGTCCGAGAACCCATTCGACAAGGAACCTCGGCCTGCTCGATTTTTTTTCGGACTCCACGTCGTGGTTGCATTCGATGACTACGGCGTCCGCGCCCGCCATGGCCTGTTCTATCTCGGGGGTCACCTGTCCGAGATCGGTGGAATACGAGAACACCGTCTCGCGCGGTCCGTCGAAGAGGCTCATTCTGAATCCAACGGGCCTTCCGACTATGTCAGCGTTCCATCCGCCGGAACCGTGCGACACTTCGAACGGGCTTATCGTCAGTCCGTTGAAAACGAAACGCTCCGTTCTGAATTTTCTAACAAGTCCCGCGCGTTCGAGTTCCAAGAAGCGGGAAGAGCGCCTGACGAGATCCGCGAACGATCCTTCGTGAACGAAAAGCGGGATATCATGTTTCCTGCAGATCGGATAAGTGACGCCCGAATCGACGTGGTCGCCGTGCATGTGTGTTGCGAAGATGGCGTCTATTTCCTTGATATCTACGCCGGTCTCGGAAAGCCTCGCGGTGATGTATCTCTGTCCGAGCCGCGCCGCGTCTATCAAGACCCGCGTTCGCCCGGTATCGACAAGCGTGCAGTTTCCGCCGCTTCCGCTGCCGAGCACTTTAATCTTTATCGCCATCTATGTCCTTTCGGCCGTTTTGTGAAGATCAGGAACAGACCGGGATCATCACATTATTTATCTCGAATCTCGGCTCCGAATGATTCATTATCCCTCTAACGTCGTTCAGGTACGGCCACCTCGTTCTCTGATCCGCGATTCGCCATAGTTCGACGCTGCATTCGAGAACGGCGGGGTCGGAATCCGCTGATGAAATTATATCCCCGGCCGGGCCCGCCACGGCGGAGCGCCCGATAACTTTTCTCCCGTCTCTGTATTGAGTGAGCGTGTTGTTCACAAACGCCGTGAAAACCGTGTTTTCGCCCGCTCGGGAGCAGACAAGCCCTCGCCATGTTTCCGTTCTCTGATCCGGAATGTTCGCGGGATTGAATATGACTTCCACTCCCGCGAATGCGAGCTCGCGAGCGATTTCGGGATAGAACAAATCCACGCATACGATCACACCGCAGGAAACGCCTTTGCATTCGAAGACCGTCAGGCCTGAACCGCCGGAGCAGAACGCCCTTTCTCCGATCGCGGCGGAGGGGAATATCTTGAACTGTTCGCCGGCGAGCCGGCCGTCCGGGCCGATTATGTGGCATATATCATGAACCACTCCCGCTCTGCTTACGAACAAGCCGCCAGTGAGCAGGGTGAATCCGCCGGACGCGGCGATCTCTCCAAATTCTTCGAGGAGTTCTTTTTCTCCAGCTTCATCGATTACTGTTGCGCCGAGCCAGACTTCGGACATGCACACAACGTCGGCGCCGCTGATCTTTTCGAGCGTTTCGCGGGCGTATCGCCGATTCTCTTCTATTTCATGGAGTTTTCTTGGAAATTGAACAAGAGATATGTTGAGTCTTCTCGAATCGTTCACTCTTTTATTCCGATCATAATAAGTATCGATTTGATTATAAATAACAGGAGCCTTGCGGACAACCTTCATTGTTTATTTGTTGATTATCATAATTTTTAAATGTTGAGAATTTATCGGAAACGTCTTATTCTTGACACGAAGCGCGACGTGATGAGCGCGGTGAACGAAATACAATCGGGGGAATAAAAGGATGAGAAGAACATGGGGAATGATAGCGGCGGTTATATTGATTACAGTCGTTTGTTTCGGAGTCACGGCGAGGGCCGGACTGAAGGTCGGAACCGGGAAGGTTGAGATAACCCCCGAACTCGGATGCTATCTCGGCGGATACTACATCGCGAGCGACACGGCAAAGAGCGTTCACGACCCGTTGTACGCGCGCGTGATCGCGCTCAACCAAGGCGGAAAAACGGTGGTGCTCGTACAGCTCGATCTCGTGATCATGAGCGGGGTCATGGGCACGGAGATAAAGGATCAGGTTAAGGAACGGCTCGGGATCCCGCCCGAGGACGTATCGATAACCGTAATTCACACGCACACGGGCCCGGAAGGGTATTACCCCGAATTCGGGAAGTACCCGAAGAAAAACGATCCCGTAATGAGAAAGAAGATCGTGGACGAGACGACGGCAGCGATCGAGCAGGCCGTGAAGGGGATGGTTCCGGCGAAGGCGGGGACGGTTGTGATCGACCTGAAAGGGTTTTCGCACAACAGGCACGATCCCGACGGCCCGGTGGATCCCCGCGGTATTCTTCTCATTGCTAAGGACATGAAGGGCAAGGTAATCGGCGGTTTCCTGAACTTCGCCTCACACCCGACGGTGGTTCCGGTCGAACAACTGAAAATCAGCGCGGATTGGCCCGGAGTTTTCACGGCGGAACTCGAAAAGAAAACGAACGGCGGAGCATTTCTGTTTCTTCAGAGCGCGAGTGGAAATATCAGCCCGGCGGGGATGAGCGGCAACGACGGCTGGGAGGAAGCGGCCGATTTCGGAACGAGACTCGCAAAAACCGTTTCTTCGAAGTTCGACTCTGTGAAAGTGACGTCCGATTTTCCCGTGGACGCACGGATGCAGCCGGTGGAATTTCCAGTGAGAAAAATGAAAACCGTCATGGAGTTCGCGAAAGGCGTGAACAAAAGAATCGAGGAAATAAACGCGAGCAATATGTCCGATGACGAGAAAAATCTGCAGATAAGATGGCTGCGGGACAGGGTAGGAATCGAAAATTTCATGCAGCCGATCATCAAGACCATGAGCAGGGCGAAGGGCGGAGTGACTCATACGTGGGTTCAGGCTATGAGACTCGGGGACACCATGTTGATAGCGTTCCCCGGTGAAGCGATCGCCGAATATGCAATCCGTGCGCGCGAGGATTTCGCCCCGACGAAGCTCGCCGTTCTCGGTTATACGAACGACCACCTCGGATATCTTACGAATCAGAAAGTATATGAAGAAGGCGGGTACGAAGCGGGGATGAGCCTCGTTTATCCCGAAGCCGTGGAATCGATGTACGATCAGGTGGAAGCTCTCGCCCGCGAAATGACGCCCGCGAAGGAAACAACCAAGAAAAAGAAATAAGAAAGTTGCGTCCCGTGAGAATGTTCACAGCATGTTGATCGGCTGAACATCGACCGCTATCCCGCGTCGTTCATCGGGGCGGAATGATTCGTGAGCTTCGTGGCAGACGGGCAGCAATTCCTTCAAGCTGCTGCTTCTCACGAGAAGAAAATAACGGTACTTCCCATGGAGCTTGAAATAAGGGGCTTCCGCCGGGCCGAGTATCCCGAAATAAGTCGCATCCGATCTTTGTTCGATTATTGATTGAAGCTTCGCGGCGAGTTCGCCCGCGAGTTTCGCCGCCTCGTCTTCCTGCTCGGATGAAATTATGAAATTCACGAAAACGGTGAAAGGCGGATAAAGCGATTCTTTCCTGAGGGAGAGTTCATAGTCGTAGAACTCATCCGAGTTGTGGTCGGCGGCCGCGAGGATAGAAGGATGCTCCGGGTTGTAAGTCTGAATGATTACGTGTCCCGGTATGTCCCTTCTCCCCGCTCTTCCCGCCACCTGCGTGAGCAACTGATACGTGCGTTCCGCGGACCTGAATTCGGGCATGTTCATTATGCTGTCCGCCGATACGACCCCCACGAGCGTGACCCCCGGGAAATCGAGCCCTTTCGCGATCATCTGAGTCCCGACGAGTATGTCGATTTCATGCTCCTCGAACGATGAGATGATCCTGTGATAGTCTCCTTTTCTCGTCGTGGTGTCTCTGTCCATCCTTTCGATCACGGCGTCTTTAAAATATCTTCGGAGCTGGTTCGCCACCCTCTCCGTGCCGTAGCCGAAATATCTAAGCGCCCTCGAAGAGCAGGAAGGACACTGTGGAGGCACGTCGCATTCGAAACCGCACACGTGGCATTTCATTTTCTTTTCATCTTTGTGGTATTTCATTGCGACCGAGCAAAGTGGACAGATAAGACTCGCGCCGCATTTGTGGCACTGAACGTATTGGGCGTAGCCTCTGTGGTTGAGAAAGATCATCGATTGCTCGCCGGCGGCGAGGTTGGCCGCGATCGCCTCCACAAGCTCCGGACAGAACAAGGATGTCGTGCGCGTCGTCTGAGTGAACCGCATGTCGATGATCTTGATGTCCGGCATGTTCCCCGCGCCTATCCTTGTTGGGAGAAAAAGGTAGTTCATCGCGCCCGTTCGCGAGGCGTGGATGGATTCGAGCGAAGGTGTGGCGCTTCCGAGCACCACCGGACAGCCGATGAGCTTTGCCCTGTGAACCGCCGCATCCCGCGCGTGATATCTCGGATTGCTTTCCTGCTTGTACGCCGCCTCGTGTTCCTCGTCAACTATTATCAGACCAATGTTCTCGAGAGGCGCGAAAACAGCCGAACGGGCGCCGATCACGATGTCGGCGTTTCCCGACGTTATGCGGTTCCACTCGTACAACCTTTCGGTCATGGAGAGCGAACTGTGCCAAACCGCGATTCTCCCCGTGAAGCGACGCAGGAAACGGGCGATGATCTGTGTGGCGAGCGCTATTTCAGGCACGAGGATGATTACTTTCTTCCCCATGTCCATGCAGCATCGGACGGCGTGCATGTATATCTCGGTTTTTCCGCTTCCAGTCACACCGTGGAGGAGAAATATTTCATGTTTCGACGGATTGAGAGCCGCGCATATACGGCGGTGGGCCGCTTCCTGAGATGCGTTTAGGGTGAAGTGGTCTTCCGCTTGACCGTTGTCGCCGAAAGGAGACATATTACGAGGCATGTACTCAATCGAAACCATCCCGCTCTTTTCGAGTTCCTTCAAAGTCTGCAACGTCGTGCTTGCGAGCTCCGCGAGCGTTTTTGCGGATAAGCTGCCGCCTTCGTCAAGCAGTATTCTCAAGGCGCGTCTCTGCGCGGGGGAGCGGCGGAACTGCTCGAAATTGTTCTCGACGGCCGATTTCACCGCTTCCGGTCGGATGAATACGTTCTTTTCGAGAATCGTCCTTTTTTGAAGATCGTGGAAAGCGCTACGGTCGATCCCCTTGCTACTCATTTTCCTATGAAAAGGGAACGCGGAATCGAGAACCGTGTTCAGCGGGCAGAGGTACGTCCGCGATATCCACAGGCACAGACCGATAAGGTCGCGGGGGATGGTTCTGAAATCATCGACCACGCTTTCTACAGGCTTGAGTTCTCTTTCGGGCTCGCCCTCGGTGAGCCGCACCACCATGCCGAATATTCTTCTTTTCCCGAACGGAACGACTACCATGGAGCCCGTTGTTATACTCTCGAAAAGATGTTCGGGAACGGAGTAATCGAAGTTCTTCTCGACCGGTACGAGCAAGGGAGATACCGAAGCGTATCGCTTTCTTTCAATCATGGGTGTCTTCATCCGTGACTTCGGATTATTTAACAACTTCGCCGGCGAGATCGTACTCGAAAGCCTGAGATACTTTCACTTTCACGAATTCACCCGGTGTGATCGATTTGCCTTTGAAGAAAACCGCGCCATCGATTTCGGGCGCATCTCTAAAGGAGCGTCCTTTCCATAATGACGCCACTCTGCGCCGTCTTCCGGCCGCGGGTTCCGCGATCTCCGCGTCCGCCTGTTCGACGAGGACGTCGATGGTTTTTCCCTCGAATGAGCGGTTGATTTTAAGAGATATTTTCTGCTGGAGGTGCATGATCTTCGCAAGTCTTTCCTTCTTCACCTGTTCCGGCACTGCGCCCGGGAGTTCGGCGGCCGGGGCGCCTTCCTGAGGAGAATAACTGAACGCTCCGAGCCGGTCGAAACGGGTCTCTTCGAGGAATGTAAGGAGGCGGTTATAGCGAGTCTCCGTCTCGCCGGGAAAACCCGTCATTACGGTTGTGCGAAGGCATATCCCCGGTACGTTTTTCCTAAGAAGATTCACGGCGTTTTTTATCGCATCGGGGCCGCCGCGCCTGTTCATGGCGCTCAGAATGTGAGTGTCGATGTGCTGAATGGGCATGTCGAGATACGCGCATATTTCAGGTGTGTCCGCGATTGTCGCCGCGAGTCTTTCATCCACGAGCTCGGGGTATGCGTACATGAGCCTGACCCATTTTATCCCGTCCACGGCCGCAAGGTTCTTGAGCAATGACGGAAGCGCGTGTTTCAGCTTGAGGTCCGCTCCGTAGCGGGTGGTGTCCTGTGCTATTACTATGAGTTCCTTGACTCCAATCGAAGCGAGCGCCTCGGCTTCTAATATCAAAGAATCGGGCTGCCTGCTGCGGTACTTGCCCCGGATGGACGGGATCATGCAGTAGGAGCACTTATTCGAACATCCTTCCGCGATCTTCAGATACGCAGTCCACGGATATGTTGCGAGAAGTCTCGGATTCGTGTGATCGTGCATGAAGGTTTTTTTCGGGAAATGATCGGCGGCCTGATTTTCGATCAATTCCGAAATATCGGGATAGCCTGAAGTTCCAGTCAGGATGTCTATCTCGGGATGGGTTTCTCTGAGCGAGCTTCCGAGCCTCTCGGCGAGGCAACCCGTCACGACGAGCGTGACGTTGGGTTTTTCCGACTTCACAACCGCCATTTCAGAAATGACCGACATCGATTCTTCGATCGCGTCGTCGATAAAGCCGCAAGTGTTGACGATTATAACGTCGGCCGCCTCGGGCTCTCCGGTCAGTGCATATCCCTCCGAGGCGAGCGCTCCGAGCATCACTTCGGTGTCCACGAGATTTTTGCTGCATCCGAGGCTTACGGCGCACACCACCTTGTCGCCGTTGCCTTTCTTATTTTTTTTACCCATTAACCGTTCCAGCTATCTATGTAGTCACAAGCGCGTGCGTGAGCATAAATAATACTCACGCGCGAACATCCGGTCAAATGAAATCGAACTAAAATCCTGATTTAAACGGACGATAATTTTAAGGATGTTTTGCTGTAGAATATTACTTTAACCCGAATCCGGCGCGCTACTGACGAATCCGGGTTAAACCCACATTTATAACAAATGTGGGGCGAAATCGGAGGAACGGGAGATGGATTTGAATGAATTCGCGCAAGCGTTCGAGAAACATTCGACGTTCATGACGGAGTACGGCGCGGGCGCTCGTGTTTTAGGCGGCATACTGAGAAAGCGGAAATTCAACAGGAAACGATACCGGCTCGACGGTACGAAAATAGACGATATCATACATGAGCACGAACTAAACCTCGGCCCGCTCGTCGTCACGCACAGAAGCAAAAATCCGAACCTTCTTTCCGGGGATGAATATGAACTGAGCGTGGTTCTTTTCTACCTTTTCGGGATGTCCAACGACAAGGATTTGCTCATCAAACTGAAGGCGGGCCCGAGCCTTGCTTTCATTAAAACAATGCTCGCAACGGTTCCCTCCGCCGGACTTGCGGCCATGATCGCCGACCTCGATCTTTCAGCGAGGGCGGGACTCAGAATAAATATTTCGAGGCTGATGAAGGAAATAAATAAAAATCCCGAGGATGAAGATGACATCGGACGGGAAGATGTTGACCTTTCGTAATCGGGTCCGAAACCGCACATGAACATTTGGACGTCAGGTATCGTAATACTGCTTATCATGAACGCCTCGCTGATAGCGGCTTCGCGCCGCATCGGCGCCCGGATTGCCGGAGGGAGATGTATCGACTCCGCGCTTGGAACCGGCGTTGTTTTCTTCACATGCGTCACGGTCATCACCGCCGCCGCGGGTTTCGCGGGCCACGCGCGGCGAGATGTTTTCCTGTCGGCCGCAATCATGGTTTTCATCGTTTCATTTTTCATTAAAACAGTGAAAACGAATGAAGTCCGGTTCGGATCGATGCCCGCGCCGTTGATAGCTCTTTCAGCGTTATTGGTTACGGCGGCAGTGGGTATATTTTTGTGGGACGCTCTCACGCCGCCGCCCGCGGGGGGAGACCCCTTCATTTACAATCTCACGTTTCCCGCCGCATGGCTTAAGGCCGGGAAGATTATATACGTTCCGCTCCCCTTCGGCGCACAGGCGGCGACGTACTATCCGCTTAACACCGAATTGTTCTATTTATGGCTGATGTCGGCGACCCACTCCGACCTGATGCTGAACTTCGGGCAGGTTCCTTTCTGGCTGATGGCGGGCGCTGCCGCGGCGGGCGTCTCGCGTGAGTGCGGGATTGGGAAAACGGGTTCGATCGCGGGAGCGGCGGTGGTCATGCTGATTCCCGGAATCATTCAGCAGGCAACGGTGCCGAGAGTGGATGTCGCTTTCGCCGCTTGGTTCGCGGTCTCGATATATTTCGCTTTGAGGTGGGGCGGCGAGAAGCGGCGCGGTTTGCTTTTTCTATTCGGCCTTTCCCTCGGATTGCTCATGGGAACGAAGCCGATAGGCGTTCTCTATTCCATAATTCCCATCGTGATATTTCTGACGGGACAAAGAGGTAGGGGAGCGTTATTTTTTATAGATATTCTAATTGTCGCCGTGCTCGCGGTCGTTTGCGGCGGTTTCTGGAATGTGAGGAACCTCATTGCGACCGGGAATCCGTTTTATCCCCTCGAAATGTCGTTTATGGGACGTGTAATATTCCCGGGCGCATATGGCAAGGAGGCAATGAAGGCGTTTCACACAAGCGATTTCCGACAGCTTACGATGATCGGCGATTTTTTCGTCGGGTTCTGGCTTGAGGAATTCCTTTTCGCGTCGGCTGCCTTGGCCAGCATCCTGATGCTGTTGAAACATTCGCGCGCGGCGAAGGGAAGGGTGTTGGTTCTCGCCGCCCCGTGGCTTGTGACCGCGCTTTTCTGGTTTGCGAATCCGCACAACAATGTCACAAACGGAAGGTTTCTATTTCCGGCGTTCGTGTTGTTCGGCGTCTGGGTCGCGGTGGTGATAGACGACATGCGGGATTTGCCTGCGAAAGTTTGGATATGGGTTGCGCCGGTCGCCGTTTGCGCCTC
>JAKLIR010000400.1 GCA_022709505.1 bacterium
CGATGAGAGTGTGCCGCGCGGTGCTTCCGGGGATGCGGGAGCGCCGGAGCGGATTGATAATAAACCTAAGCTCGCTCGGCGGGCTGGTCTCGGTGCCGTTCCACGGCCTCTACTGCGCGAGCAAGTTCGCCGTGGAGGGCTTGACGGAAGCGCTGAGGCTCGAAGTCGCTCCGTTCGGGGTGAAGGTCTCACTCGTCGAGCCCGGCGATTACAAGACGGGATTTACCTCGGTCAGAAAAATCTGCGGCGCCGCGAGGAACTGTTCTCCCTATAGCGACATTTTCGAAAAGTCTCTCACGGCAATGGAGAAGTCGGAAAAAAGCGCGCCGCCTCCCGACGATGTTGCGCGTTTGATAGTTAAAATCGTCGAAACGCCTCGCCCGAAGCTCAGATACTGCGTCGCGCCCGGCGCGCAGAAGCTGGTCCCGTTCGCGGAAAAATTCTTCCCGCGAGCCGTCCTCGATTCGATCATAACCTCGCAGTACGGAAATATATAGGAAACCGCCCCGGCTCGCGCGCTTTACTTGCGCCGGGCTCGGGTTGTGCTTTCATTTTTTCCTTGATATACTAATATCTTGGAAAACGAGATGGAGGCGAGACATGGGAAACGCGAACGCGGGAGTGAAGAACAGGAAAATAATCAGTGTGACGGGCAAAAGACAGATAACCATTCCCCTCAGATTTTACGAACGCTTGAAGCTCGGAGATCAGGTTGAATGTTTCATGGAGGATGGGGCGCTTGTAATAAGGCCGTTGGCGGAAGGCGACGACGATGGGGTGTCCGTGGAGATCCTCAAGAAGTTGGTGGCTCGCGGCGTGAAGGGGGACAAGCTTGTCGCGGAGTTCGCCCATGAGCGGGAGCGGGTCAGGGTCGCGGTCGGTGTTATGAAGAGGGAAGCGGGGGAGATCGCCTCGGGCGTCCGGGAAGGGGCTTCCGCGGCGGATGTGTTCGGGCGGAAGGGGCGCGGCGATGTATGAAGTGCTGTTTTCCCCGGCGGCCGCCCGCTATCTGAAGAAAATCAAGGAACGGGCGCTGAAAGAGGAATTCAGGCGGGCGGTGAGTTCGATCGCCGAGAATCCCTATGCGGGCAGTGCTAAAAAGGGCGATCTCTCAGGCATTTACGGTTACGATGTGAGGCGCGCGGGAATAAGCTATGAGATCGCTTATATGATATTTGAGAACGAAAGAAAGCGCGTGGTTGTCGTTCTCGCGGGAACGCGGGAAAATTTTTATGAACAACTCAAGAAATATATGCGGTAAATAAACCCGAATCCGTCATTTGGATTCGGGTTGAAAGAGGTTCATGGGAGAAAACTTTTGAAAAAGTTTTCTCCTATGCCGCCGGGAGGCGCCGGCGCGCATTACTTGCGCCGGAGTTTCGAGGCTTCTTTCATGAGGCGTTTGTGGAGGGGCGGACGTTTTGAGCGCTCCAGTGTGTCGAAGACGTCGAGCGAGCCGGTGAGCCGTATGAAATCGGTGTGGCGGAAGCCGCAAACGTCCTCTATCGCTTTCGCCGTTTGTTCGTCGCCGAGGAGGTCGAAAAGCGTGTTCATGGCGAAGAGCTTGTGTTCAGGGGAATCTTTTTTCGCGGCGAGCATGGCGACGTGAAAACCAGCGGTTTCGGGAGTGACGCGGTTCCGTTCCGGTTCGAGTTCCGGGAAAACGGCGAGCAGTTCGTCCGGGTTTGTTATCTTAAGGAAATGGCGGAGAACGCGTGCTTGTTCGAATGCCGACCTGACGAGAACTGTCGGCCTGAAACCGCTCACATTGGCTTCATTGTTCATTATTCTGAAGTTGATCAAAGGCTCCTGAATGATGTGTATCTCGTGTTTCATGCAGAGGCGGACGTAAAAATCGAAGTCGGGCAATTGCGCAAGGCGGTTGTCATAGTTTCCGACTGAATCGTAGCATTCCCTTCGGATGAGCATACTGGGGTGGCACAAGCAGTTGCCCTGATGGAAGAAACGGTTAAGCCATTGGGCGCGGGGCCTGTTCGGCTGTTTGAAAATGGAAGTGTAGTGGTGGCGCTCGTTCACGAACGGCGCGCCGGATTCATCCACGAGCGAGGCGAGACCGAACACCGCGCCGAAGCCGGGGTTTTTCTCTAAAAAAAGGACTTGCATTTCGAGCCTGTGGGGCAGGAACATGTCGTCCGAACTGAGCATTGCGACGAACCGGCCCCGCGAGCGCGCGATACATTCGTTAGCGGCCGCGCACGCGCCGCGGTTTTTATCGAAGACGTGAAGAGAGATTCTCGGGTCTTTTATTTTCTTGACGACGTCCGGCGTGCCGTCAGAGGAGCCGTCGTCCACGACCACTATCTCAAAATCCTGAAACGTCTGGCCGAGCACGCTACGCACGGCCGCCTCGACGAAGCGTTCGTGGTTGTAGGACGGAATGATTACGCTGACTGTCGGTTCCGACGCCATTCGGCGGTGTCACCTCATGCTCTTTATCATATCGCAGATACGTATTACTGTGTCGTTCGAGAGCCCGCCGTAGAGGGGGAGCGAGATCACTTCCCGTGCGGTCCGGGCCGCCACCGGCAGGTTTGCCGCCGCTGAAGACGGGAGCTGTCTGTAACAAGGGTAGTCGCTGCACAGCGGGTAGAAATATTTTCGTGAGTAAACGTTGTAGCCGCGCAGCTTCGCGTGCATCTCGTCACGAGAGATACCGAACTCCTTTTCGTCCACCCTAACGATGAAGTACTGGCTGTTTCCACGCACTCCCTCGGGCCGCGGAAGGAATTTGAGGCCCGGCACGCCCGACAGGCATTCGAGATAGAGGGCGGACAGCTCGCCGCGCCGTGCGATCTCGCTCTCGACGAGGTCCAGCACGAGGAGCCCGATCGCGGCCTGCACCTCGTTCATCTTTCCGTTGATCCCCGGCATCACGACTTCTTCCTCGTTCTTTATTCCGAAGTTTTTCAGGTATTCTATCCTTTGTTTCAGGTCCGGATCGTTGAACGTGAGCGCGCCGCCTTCGGCCGTATGGAACGTTTTCGTCGCGTGGAAACTGAACATCGAAATGTCGCCGAACGTGCCGATTCCCCGTCCGTCTTTTTCCACTCCGAACACGTGCGCGGCGTCGTAAACCACCTTCAGGCCGTACCTGTCCGCGGTCTCTTTGATCGCATCGACGTCGCAGGGCGTGCCGAACACGTGCACGGCGAGTATCGCCGTCGTCTGCGGTGTTATGAGAGACTCTATTTTCGCGGGGTCGATGTTCATGGTTTCAGGATCGATGTCGCAGAAGATGGGCTTGATATTGTTCCATGTGAGCACGTGCGGGGTCGCGGGGAAAGTGAAGGGCGTCGTGATGACTTCGCCGGACAGCCGCAGGCTGTTGCAGGCTATGAGCAGGGCGATCGTGCCGTTGTTGAAAAGTGCGATGTTCGGCGCTTTCAGGAAGACGCGCAGCCGCTCTTCGAGAAGTCCGTGCTGGGCGCCGTTGTTGGTGAGCCATTTGGCGTCCCAAATCTCCTTGATCTTGCCCGTCACGAGGTCGATGTCCGGCAGAACAGGCCGGGTTATATATACGGGCGATTCAAAAGGTTTCAAGTCGTTTTTTT
>JAKLIR010000401.1 GCA_022709505.1 bacterium
TCCAGTGCAATGTTCATAGCGGCGAACTGCTTCGTTGTCGTCGCATTTTTTTGTTCACGTACATCTCGGTACGCTCACCGGCAAGATACTCCTTCCGCCTTGCTTTTCATCCGCTATGAATCATTGCTCCCGAATCCAAATGACGGATTCGGGTTGAAAAAGCGCCCCCTTGAGAAATCCCCCCTCAAAACTTTTACTCCCGCAATGCCGCATACTTCGAGGTATGTGAACGAGTATGAGCCGCAACGCCGCGAATCGCCGTTTTTAGCAATTTATCCGTCATTCCGGTGTCATTCGTTTACCATCAATGATGATTATGGCGCTTCTATTCTTCACCTTAGTGTTCGTCATTCCGGGCCGAGACCCGGAATCAAGGGAGACAGGATGTCAGGGAGGGGTTTTTCGGGATGGGGCGGGTGCGGAGACCCGGCCGCTCATTTCCTCATTCAGGACTCGTGTTGTTTTACTCGAGGCGGTTCAGTGTAATAACAGGAATTGCTCTCCCCGTTGTCAGCGATAAACTTTCACGGAAGAAGCTTTGAATGTGAGGAAAAAGGCGTCCCCGATGCCGGGGTGGAGTTTTTCGTACGAAGCGAGGGTGATGGTGGATGTAACAGGCACGCCGTCGGCGTCGAAGAGCACCTTCACGCGGCCGTTTTCCAGAGACACCGCAGTCACGGCGGCTCGCCAGCGGTTTCGCGCACTCGATTCGAAAGGTTCGGATGAAATGATAATGTCCTCGGGCGGGATCAGACATGTGACGGGGCCGGGAGGCCGGGAGGTCGTAGCGGTGGCGCGTATTTTGTCTTCGATCAGCAACTCCTTGGTTTCGCCTTCGCCCGTCAGTATCGCACGGTAGTGGTTCTCGGCATGGTAGGGCAGGAGGTTCGAATCGTGGATGATGAACATGTCGTCCGCGAGACGCGAGGCCTGTTCCATGCTATGAGTGGCGATCACCACGGTGACGCCGTGGTCCGCGCGAAGGGCGGCGACGGCGTCCTCGATGACGGATGTGTTTTCGGAGTCGATGTCCGCGGTGGGTTCGTCGAGCAGGAGAGTTTTCGGATTGAGAGCGAGAGCGCGGGCGACCGCGACGCGTTTTGCTTCGCCGCCGGAAAGTTTCTCGGCGTTGCGGTTTTCGAAACCGTCGAGCCGGACTGCGTGTAGGGCGGAGGCGACGGCGTCGCCGCAGTCGCGCCGGCCTCGAGCGCGAAGCCCGTATGAGACGTTCCAGCCGACCGTGCCGTCGAAAAGGTATGTTCTTTGTGAGACGAGGGTCATCCCGCGAGCCGCCTCTGTGTTTAAAGCGCCGCCGAAGTAAAGAACCTCGCCCTCGTCCGGGCGTTGGAGCCCGTTCAGGCATTCGAGAAGCGTGGTTTTGCCGCAGCCGTTCGGCCCGACGATTACCGTCACACGGCCCTCGGGGATCGCCGCGTGCTCGATGTCGAGGACGCGCCGCCCGTCGCGGGACAGCTTCAAGCCGTTTATCTCGAACGCTTCTTTCATGCTAAACCTTTTTGTTTAGAAGATGGAACGCGCCCGTCACCAGAAACGCGATCAAGAGCAGGATGATACCAAGTGCGAGAGAAAAGCCGAACTCGCCTTTTCCCGTTTCGAACGCGATCGTGGTGGTCAGCGTGCGGGTAGCGCCCTTGATGTTGCCGCCGAGCATTGTGGCGGACCCGACCTCCGCGATCACGCGACCGAAACCCGCGACGACCGCCGCGAGTATGGTGTAGCGCGCCTCGCGCAGAACCGTGAAGAACGCTCGCGCGCGACCCGCGCCGAGCGTGGCCGCCGTTTTCCACGCTTGCTCGTCGATACCCCGCGCCGCCGCGCAGGATAACGCCGACACGATCGGCAGCGCCAGCACGACTTCTCCTATGATTATCGCCGTCGGCGTGAACAGCAGGCCCAGTTCGCCGAGCGGACCGCGACGCGATATCATTGCGTAAACGACGAGCCCGACCGTCACCGTCGGCAGGCTCATGAGAGTGTTTAATACCGCTATGAGAAATTCTCTTCCGCGGAATTTTCCGGCGCCGATCGCGAACCCGGCGGGCGCTCCTATAACCGCCGCGATAAGGGCGGAAATGAGCGAGACGCGCATGGTCAGCGAGAGTATCTCCAGCACTTCCCGGTCGCCGGAAAGTATGATGCCGACCGCCTGTTTTATTCCGTCGGATGCGAAATCCATATTTTCCTTAAACGCGCCGCTCGCGGCTCATGCGAGACGGTGCAAAATCAGTATTGTATCTCGAACGTCGTCATGACGCCGAGGTGGTCGGACGGGTACAGGCCCCGGCTGTCGGAATTTTTGAAGCATACGACCGAGTCGAGAATTTTAATTTTGTCTTCCGCGCTCTGCGGTGGTTTCACGAAAACGTAGTCGATCCTGTTGCGGAAGTTCTGGACGGTGTTGCTTTTCGAGATTACGACGGGGGACGTGTTGCCGATGGACTTGGTTTCGTCCTCGCCGTGAAGCGCCTTGTATGAGTCGATGAAGGAGTGCGCCAGATAGTAGGAGATGGTTCCGGTGTCGTCGCTCGAATTCATGTCCCCCGTGAGGAAGGTGAAGAGTCCGGCGTCGTTGTTCGCCGCGAAGTCCGCCAACTTCCGGGCCTGAGCGAGCCGGACATCGTCGCCGCCTTGGTGGTGCAGGTGGGTGTTGTAAAAATCGACCGACAGATCGTCGTTGACCTTCACTCGCGTTAAAATCACCGGCCGGCCGTGTTCGAGATCCGTGTATGCCTTCTTTTCGATCGGAAAACGGCTGAAGATGGTTACGCCTTCCCCCCACAGCATTTCCTTGCCGGTCTTCAAGTGGTCGTATCTTTCGTATTGGACGCCGTCCGGGCCGGCGCGCTCCGCGATAAGGCTCAACAGCGTTTTTGACTGATTGATGTCGATCTGCATCTCCTGAAATCCTATGAGGTCTGGCGCGAGCCGCACAATCTCGTCCGCTATGAGCGGGAACCGCTCCTCCCAGAAATCGGCGTTGTGCCGCACGTTGATCGACATCACCTTCAGCACGACCGAGCGCGGCGCTTGCCAAGCCCCGGCGTCCTCGGCCGAAGCCGAGCGCGCGGCGTAGAATGAAAACGCAATCGCAACGGCGGCCGCC
The DNA here is from genome assembly GCA_022709505.1 of bacterium. Classification (GTDB taxonomy): domain Bacteria; phylum UBP15; class UBA6099; order UBA6099; family UBA6099; genus JAKLIR01. The sequence continues at coordinate 3,125 of JAKLIR010000401.1, forward strand.
GTCATCAGTATTCCGAATAAACGTTTCATGCCGTCTCCGTTCAAATCAGAGTTCGTTTCAAATGCCGCGAACCCGCACGCCGCCCCGAAACATGTTTTGGAACGCCGAAAACTTCACGCGGACTTATACCAGCATTATGCCATTATACCAATTCGATCCCGGCGGCCCAAGTGAGAGCGTTCAAAAGTTTTCTGATTGAGGTTCGTTTTCATTTGGTCTTTACGATGCTCCGTACCCGTCCGCAGTCTATGCCCGCCTCCGCCCCTAAATCCACCCCGGACATCCTGTCACCCGTGGATTCCGGGTCTCGGCCCGGAATGACGACACTAAGGAGGAAAAAGAAGTCGCATAATCCCCCGTGACGACGAAAGAAAGACGCCGGAAGGACCGAAAGAGATGTGACGGGTAAATGGGGCGGTGTTT
>JAKLIR010000402.1 GCA_022709505.1 bacterium
TCGTTTCGAGATCCCCGCCGCCGACCTTCAGTGCAACATCCGCCAGCGAAACCACGGGCGCCGCGATCCTCCTCCCGATAACCACCGACGACGCGAGCACGACCGCTACAAGCAGGAACGAAATCACCGCGAGCTTCAGCGCGGAAACGACCGCCTCCCGCCTCTGCTCCAGCAATGAATATCCAATACGTATGCCCCCGACCCTCCTCTCCCTGTCGAACAGCCCCATGGCCACCTCCATGATCTCATCCCCGCCTTCCTTCACATACTGGATGATTATCGGGCTGTACGGGCCTGTCGCCTCCGCCTCCACACTCACGGGGTCTTTCAAACGCCTGAACTTCTTGCTTCCATCCGGATGATACAACGTAAGAAAATCACCGTCCGTCACCACCACGTATCGCACATTCGTGTCTTCACCGGCCATGTCCGCCGCTATCTTGTCTATGTCCGAATAACTTAAGTCCCGGATCATCCCCTCCACGTTGACTGCCACATATCGCTCGAGGCCGACCACCTTCCTGAACCGCTCCGCCGCGACCGCGTCCATCTCGTAGTATCCCAACATCACAAACCCCAAATCGCGCCTGTCCGGGCTCAGGTAAAACTTGACCTCGAGATACCCCACGTCGCTCCGGCGTCCCTCGACACGGTAAACACTCATGCCGGACCGCGAATACGTTTTCAACTCTCTCTTCTCCGGGAATTCAGGACACTTCCCCCCGGTCGCCGACGTGACGATAACCCCTCCCGGCCCACCAACGCACAGGTACGCAACATCCTGATTCTGCAATGCGAACCGGGAAAGCTGCGCCGCGATCTTCTCCTTGTCCCCCGGTATCACCGAATTGCGAATCGTCTTGTATAACGCCGTTGAAAGCTTGATCTTGCAGTCTATCGATTCACTCGAATACAACGAATGCGCCCTTCGGCCTTGCAGTACTATCGTGACGGCTGAAAACGACAGGATTGAAACCGATACCAACGCGGCCAACTTGAACCCCATGGTCCCGTGCCACTTTATCTTCCGGGCTTCTCTCATTCGCCCATGCACCTGTCCATGCAAGCTTCCTTGCTCTTGTCGCGCCGGCATTCCGTCTTGCATTCGCCGTATGTTTTCTTTTCCTTCTTCAACGCCTTGCCGAACTGCAGCTTGTTCATCTTCGCCGTCAGTCGTTTCGCCTCCGCGTCCCAACCCCGCTTCTTGGATTCCTTGTACAACATCTCAGTCCGCCGCATAAGCTCCGCGTCCGGCTCAACGAACTTTATCTTCAAGGCGAGAACAAACGTCCGAAGTTCTTTCAGGGACGGATTCTTATCGATCTTTTTCAGGAACCCCTCGATCTTCTCCACGTCGCCCGGATCGATCCCTTTCCTCATGAAAATACCCACCGCCGGATACTCATCCGTGCATGCAAGCTCCTTAATCGTCTTCGACTGAGGAATCTTCGTTCCGTAAAATTCGTAGTTCCAGTCGCCCTCGATAACAGCCTGCACTTTGCCCAAAATCAAAGCCTGAAAATTCGAGCCCTCGAAAGGCACCTTGTAGATGTCTCCGAAAAATTCCTCTATCGGCATATCTATCCCATGTTCGTTCAGCAGCTTCCTCACCGCCATGTGTGCAAGGTTGTAGCTGCCCGCGCCGTACAAATTCACAGTCGCCCCGCGAAGCCCTTTCAGGTCCTTGTAATCCTTCATCGTATAAACGCAAATCTTCATTCCGGGACTTCCGAGAAGGCTCGCCAGAACCAACGGCTCATACTCCATCCCGAGCCGTTTCAGCCCTATCAAATGGTCCATCCCCATGAACGCGAAATCCGGCTTGTTCCTGTAAATGCTTTCCTCGTAATTGCCGACTCCTGAATTGACTATGATCGTTCTTATCCCCGTCTTTTTATACAAATCCTCTGTCATTCCATCCATTATTTTCGCAAGCCCCACGCTATCCGCCGCCCCGAAACGCTCCGTCGTCACCGACATGAAAGAATACGCGTGCGGCGGCTTCCCGCCCTTCGAAGAATCCGCAAGCGCGCCCTCACAACACAGGAACATGAACAACAAATGAAAAACAACCGTCAGCAGGATGAAATATCTTCCACAAACAGAATGCCGCACCGCGACCATCCCTCGCTTCCGTGCAATATATATGATAACGATATTAATATACGATTATATTACCCGGCGCCCGCCATATCAACGCCGGTTCCGCGTCGCCAGCGCTCCGGCCCCGCGCAAAGCCCGCCGCCGGTTACGCACCGTCCGCGACAACGCTCTTCATTCTGGCCTCCATCGCCTTCAGGTCTTTCGGCACGAAGAAACACGTCACGATGAAAACGATCACGCCCGCCACCAGAAACGCGGGAAGCGTAGCAAGCGCGTACCTCAGAGAATGCGTGTCCGAGAGATATCCCACTATCACCGGCGAGATCGCATCCCCGAGAATGTGAATGAGCAATATCTCGATGCCTATCACGAACGCCCTAAGCCTCGGCTCGATGAGCGAAATAAGCAGCCCGTTGTACGGGCCGTTTATCCAACTCAAAAAGAATATGCTCGCACTGATGCTGACCAACAATACCATGCGGCTGTTCGCATACAAAAAAACGTAAAGGCAGGGTATCGAGCATATCAAGCCGACGCAGATTATGATCAGGTTCCCTATGGGAGTTTTCCTCGAAAGCTTGTCCGCCATCACTCCGCTCAACACCACCCCGAACGCCGCGCACGCCACCACATACGGCCCGAACTGTATCGCCGCGTCCGCCGACGGTATATTCTTGTACCTCTCCACGAACGGGAACAACCACGTGTTCAACGCCCCAACGCAATAGGACGCGAGTATGTTCGCTATTATCAAAAGAACTATCGACGGAATCTTCATCACAACCGCGAAGTTCGTCTTCCCCTTCGCATCTATCGCCTTCGCTTCCTCTTCCGTCAGGAACTCCTCGCTGACTCCCTTGATCGGCTCCTTCAGCATGAACGCGAGAAATGCGAAGATAAGCCCGGGAGGCCCGAGAATTATGAAAATCCACTTCCAGTTGTCGTTCCTCATATAGTGGTAAGCGGTGTTCGAATATATCGTGCTGATCGCCTTTATATATTTTTCATTGTCCGAAACCAGCTCTAATCTCTTCTTGTCCTTCTCCATCATCACACCCACGAACGTGAGCGTCTTCGTCTTGTTTTCGTATAACAAGCTCTTCTTGTATTCGGCGGGAATCACAAAGCGCCGCGGTAGCACCTTCAACTGCGCCGACACTCTTTCAAGCCCGCGGATCTCCCGCGCGGAAACACGCCCGTTCAGCGTTTCCATGAAAGACGCCGCCGCCTCAGGCGCGGTCTTCGCCTCAACTTCCTTTCCGTCCATGCTGTAGTCAACATTGAACATCTTCGATTTATAATCGGCTTCCTTCTTCTCGTCGTACCGGCTCAACTGCATCGAAAGCTTCTCTCCGCCGGGGCCGGTGAAAGCAAATTCCGGAAGCCTGTTCTTCGTCTCGGTCACCCCGCCGTATTTCCAATCGCCTACGGTCTTTTCCCC
>JAKLIR010000403.1 GCA_022709505.1 bacterium
TTCGGATCAAGCCAGTTCAGAGAAATTCGTGACTCCGCGGATGCTTTTGCACAAAGCCTCTGGAAACAATCGTTTTCATGGTATTTACTAAATTCGCTTTTGTGCTTTCGAGACGGTTTCAATCCACACGATCCTTTGGCTACGGTTTACCTTACAAACCCCGAACTTTTCTCGAGTGAGAAGATGCGAATATCGATACTGGAAAACGGCCCCGGCAAAGGCGCCTCACGCAAAGCGGCGGCCGGTTCGGAAATCAACGTTGCGCTCGATGTGGACAAAGAGAAATTTCTCAGGAATGTCGTCGCCACGTTGAAACGGAATAATCCTGAATAAGAGTGCGAAATAAATCCCATAATATCAGGTTGCATAAAAAAACCGGGACCTTTCAAACGATCCCGGTTTTTCGAAATAATCCAAGAATTACCTTACGACTGACAGTTTCCCCGTGTAAACCCTGTTCATCGGCAAAGCGTCTATTATCTGGAGCTTGTAGAGATACACTCCGGATGCGACCTGAGATCCGGCATTGTCGCGCAAATCCCACTCGGCGAGGTTCAGAGCGGAGGCGGACAGCACGGATGTCTTTATGCTGCCGGCGACATCCGACGGATGAATGGTCGTGATGGTTCTGACAAGGCGTCCCCTGATGTCGTAAATCTGCACGTTAACCTGAACGATGCCGGGAGTTGTCCCGCTCATGCCGTTATAGGTTGACTGAGTGCTGTCGGCCGCGAAGGTAACCGTTCCATAGCCGGTTCTCCACGGGTTCGGGAAGGTGTGGACATCCACGAGGTTGAGCTGCACGAACTGGGGAGGCGCCGCCGCGCCGCGTGTAAGCGCGAACATGTTGTATTCGGAGAAGTGGTTCGTCACTACGGTTATCGTGTTGTTGATTGGATCGACAGTGCCGTTGAGTTGTATCCACGTTCCGGCCGTGCCGCATACGCCGGCGGTGTCGCAGTAATAATAAACATAAAGTTTATTTTCGGCTATTCCGCTGCTGCCGCCGGTGGCGCCGGAGCATGTCGAGTCCTGACGAACATCGAGATATCCATCGCTGTCGGTGTCGCAATATTTGAAGATCATTCTTATGTCTTTGTTAAACACCACTCCGTTCGGGAAAAATTCCCGCGCTTCTCCGGTGGAGACGAGAAGATCTCCGTTTGCCGTCGGTGTCGTGCCGGGACTTGTCACCTGAAGGAGAGTGTGGTTGGTGAGCGCGCCGGGCGGAATCACCGCGGTAACAGCACCTTTGTAGAACATCAAACCGCCGTTCGCGGTGACCGTGCTCGCAGTCCCGAGTTCGAGGAATGAGAGTTGACCGATTCGGGTTGACGTTTTTTGGGTTATGTAAGCAAAAAGATTGCCGTTTGTTGACATCGGGCAACTCGTGCCCCTGCATTGAACCAAGCCGAACTCATTGTTGGCGCTCTGCCCGAGCAATTGCGGAGCGAAAGTGGGCTGGTCGTTTATGTATTCCAAGTAACTGTCGAAATTCTTTCCGCTGAAGAAACTGGAGGCTATATTGCTCGTTCCCGCGAAACTCGCGTTGATCAGGTCCATCATGCTGAACGAGACCGACGGGTCCACCATGTATGATATCATGGTTCCGTCGTTGGTGAATTCCGGGTAGAGGGCCGAACCGTTCGTGCAGCTTGACGCCGTGCACTCCTGAATCTTGTAAACACCCGTCTGGGGAGTAGTTATGTCCGTTATCGGGAGCGTCGCTGTGGCGCCGAAACCGGTGTCGGTCAAGTTTATGACGTATATTCCCGTTTTACTCGGCGACGAATAGACGTCCCATGAAACGAAGGTTATTTTAGAGCAATCCTTCGACCATGCCGGGCTGAACGACCATTTGTCATTTGTGCCTACGTTGGTGACGGTCGTGATGGTGGAACCTGTCTCCGTGTATAAGCTGCTTCCGTTCTTGGTTCCCCCAAGCATGTAAATTTCAATGCCTTTCGTAAGGCTGCTGTACGAAACCAGAAGTTTGTCCTTGTATGTCGAACTGGAGCAGTCGCTACGGCTCCACGCGGCATCCCACCAGCGCACCGTCGTCGCGGCGGTGGATATCTTCTTGTTTTCACTCGCTAAAGTTGCGAGAGTGTCGTCCTTGTCTGTGCCATTCGCGAGTACCGCGTAGAGGTCCGGCTTCGTGCCTCCCGCCGCAGCGAATATGATGTAGCTGTCGTCACCTGAAAAAGTATATTTCGCCACAGGCTGAACATTCATCGCGTTATTTGTGAGCCTTATCGCCGCGTCCCAACCTGCGCCGTTCCAATGAAGCTTATATAAGTTCCAGTGGTCTCCAATGACGTCCTGCATTGCAAACACTATGTCCGAGCCGGCGTTGCTCCACTGGGGGATGAACACCGTATCCGTGGAGCTTGTCGGCGACACGACATCATAAATATTTTTGACCGGGAGATCGGCGTAGGTATTGTTTCTTATCAGAACATAAGCCGGTTCGGTGTTGCCGTTGAGGCCGGACAGCCCTGATGCGGAGGCGGACACCGTTATAGCCGAATCTTGTGCCGCGGTTGCTTTTATCTTGATGTAGGCCGTACCACTTGTGAGTGTTCCCGTGACGCTCGTCACGCCGGGTCCGGGCGACGCTCCGCCGAGATTCGTCGATGCTATATATACTCCGGTGGAGCCGACGTTGTTCAAAGTCACAGTGACCGATCTCGATCCGAGCGTTCCGTTCGAAGCGAGGTTATTCCATTCGTCATAGAGATTCACCAATAATATTTCAAAATCTGTTCCGTTGGCGGTCAAAACACCGTCAAGATTGTCGGTGTTTCCGAGGTCTCCGCCGTATGATGTCGCGTCATCGTCTTTTTCGGTCACTCTGAGGTATGCACCGCCTGAAAATTTGTATGTGAAAACAGTGGCGGCTGTAGAGATATTTCCGGCGTTATCGGAGGTCCGGATTCTGAGGTAGTAGGTTTCCCCTGAAACGAGAGCCCAAGGATTCGTGTATGTGTTCGTTCCCGCGTTTGCTTGATAAGTTGTGGGAACAGCGGCTGAGTTCGTTCCGAAATAAACATAGTATCCGGCGACTCCGGAATAAGCGGCCGGGTTATCTGTCGGCGCCGACCATTCGAAATACGGGCCGGCGGGTCTGTCGTAATTATAGGAAAGACCGCTTGTCAGCGTAGTCGTTTTTCCTGAGCTATTGTACCCGGTGACCGAAGGGTTATTCGGCGCTGAAGTATCCACAAGGATATAGGAGGAATATGAATAATTTGAAGCATTGTCGACGTGGTCTTTGCATCTCCCGCGCATTCTGTACCATGTGCCGTCGGCGCCCGTGAACGATTCGCTATTCGTGTTGCTCCAATCCACGGGATTAGTGTCGTTCCATGTGGCAGCGGCGCCGCAATTGCCGGACGTCCCGCCGCTGTTGCAGTATTCTATGTCATAGGGTGTCGCGCTGAGTCCGGACCGACTGTCAGCGCAGGTAAGGGCGCCGCTGGATACCGATGTGTTGTTGGTGTAAACGGTCGCGGTGGGCGTGATCGAG
>JAKLIR010000404.1 GCA_022709505.1 bacterium
GAGTCTTGATCCCCGCGACTTCGCCGTGCGTGAAACCGAAGCGCGCCGGCAGTTCGGAGTTAGTGAGCTTTCCCATGATTTTCGCCGAGAGCGGCCCTTGCACGTCGATCTTCGACGTCGAATCGCTTACGTCCTTCATTTGGACCGCGCGCTCGCCTATGTGCCCGGCGATCCAGTCCCAATCTTTTTTTATGTTCGCGGCGTTAACAACCACCATGAACTTTTCAGGTTCCAGCCGGTAAACGAACAGATCGTCTATCGTTCCGCCGTTCGGAAACAGCATCGTCGAGTACATTGCGGTTCCCGGTGTAAGGTCCTTCAGTTCACGGGTGAAAATATATTGAAGGTATTCGAAAGCGTCCTTTCCGGTTATCTCGAATTCACCCATGTGCCCGATGTCGAACAGCCCCGCGCGCTCTCGCGTCGCCTCGTGCTCCTCGATCACTTTCGTGTACTGAACAGGTAGTTCCCACCCGGCGAAATCCACTATGTTCGCGCCGAGTTTCACATGATCTTCATACAACGCCGTCCTGAGTCCCATGGTTCGCTCCCTCTCAACTGAAATTGCGGCCTCCGCCACACCCAGAATGGTACCCCCTCGCGTCGATATTTACAAGTCGCTCGAGGCCCGTTCGGCCGCGGGATTCTTTTATCTGAAGCCCGGCTAAAATCCTGCTTTGCGTATGTTCTTCAATATTCCCTTCAACTTTCCGTTTCGTACGAAAACCGCGGGCCGCCCTATCGGGGCTGACACCGTGCGCACCTCTCTCCCGGCGAATCTCTCTCCGGTAAACAGATTTTCCCATTCTCCTTTTGGGAAACTCACTTGCACGTTTTCCGCGCCTTGCTCGACCACGGGAGCGAAAAGGATGTCACTGCCGATCATCCACTGCTTGTCCGCGGCGTATGATTCCTTCCAGCCCGGATCGACGAGAGCAGTGTGCCTGATGATGGGAAGCCCGGTTCTCTTCGCTTCCTCGGCGAGTGTTTTAAAGTAAGGGAGTAATAGAGAATGGATGACGGCGAATTTCTTGAAGTGGGCGAGAGTTTCAACGTCCGTGTCGAAACGATGATTTTTTAGCTTCTGAAGTCCGTCGTGAGTTCTCATCACAGGCATGAAAGCCCCGAGCTCGGCCCAGCGCATGAAGAGTTCTTTTCCGCTCGGCCCGCCGGAAAAACCGGCTATATCGCATGTGAAGTACGGAATTCCGCTCAAGCCGATGCTAAGCGCTGCAGTGACGACTGTCGGAATGCCGTCCGTTTCCGTCCAGTCCGCTTCCTGATCTCCCGCCCAGACGATCTGAGCCGTTCCTTGCTCTCCAGTGAAACCCGATCTTGTGAACATGACGAAGTCGGCGCCGAGTCTGTCTTCGAGCGCTTCCCTGTTCAGACGATGCCAGCGGGTCGTGTACAGGTTATGAAATGTCCGGGAATCCCCTGCGGTTATTTGCGAGTCGTACGGAAGCCATTCCCCGAAATCCGCCATCCAGCCGGACATCCCCATGTCGATCGCTTTGCGGGCGTAACTTTTAAACCACTCGCCTGCTTGCGGATTACTCACATCCAGAAGGCCTCCCTTAAAAGTGATTATCTGGAAGATGAAAGGTGCGCCTGTCTTGTCGCGAACGATGTAATCGTTCGCGGCGGCTTCCTTGAACTGGTCGAATTCCGGCAGGATGAAAGGATTGAAATATCCGAGAAAGCGCACGTTTCTTTTTTTGAGTTCAGCGATGTAATTCCTCAGTCCGGGATAGTATTCCTCATCGTAAGTCCATTTGTATTTCACCCCGTAGTTTCCGCCGCCGAAATGTCTGCGTCCCACCCAATCTTGGACCCATACGGCGGAAACGGGGATCCCCGCGCCGAGAGCTGCGGCCACCCTTTGTTTCACTGCCTCCATGCCGCCCTGTGCGGCGAGCCACACGCCGGACATCGCCCAGTCCGGAGGAACTGTCTTCGGCCTCCCTGTCTCGGCGGTCAACTCTTTCACAACGTCCGAAGGCTTCGGTCCCGCGAACACCGCGAAGGAGACATTTCTTGCGCCCCACACTTCGACCGACCATTCATTCTTGTCCCGCGTGCAGAGTTCGAAACGGCTGAATTCCGAATTCTTCAGCAGAAATCCCTTTCCCTTCGCGGGGTCGGTGAAATATGGCATGGGGAAATAGGAGTCCGTCAGCCCTCCCGTGTAAGGAAGCTGCGGTTTTTCGGATCTCCCGACTCCTTGCTCCTGCACCCATATCGGAACTGTTTTTCCTCTAAGATCCAAAAAATTGTATTGTTCCCCGAATCCCAGAAATGCATCCTCTTCCCCGGCCGCGAACCGGAGTTTCACCGCGTTCAAGGGAACCGTGTCCGATATTTTTACGTTCGCTTCCAGCGTGCCGACGCGAACGTTTCTGAATGAGATGCTTCCTATGGATTTCCCGTTGCAGACGATATTGAAGACGTCCTTCTTCTTCGTCGCCGAGAACGAGGCTGGAATGGATGATTCATCTTTCTTTCTGAATTTGAAAAAGCCGTAGTTCATCGACACGTCCGGAGTGAATGAAAGGATTTCAGCGCCGATGAGCGTGAAAAGGACTCTGTCGTCTTCTTTAATGATTATCGCGTCGTCCGTGTCTAAATATTCTGAGAATCGATCCCGAGGCGATTTTTCCCTCGCATGGCAAAAGGTGGTTTGGGATAATACGGCGGCGATTATTCCCAAGGTGACGAAAAACCGCTTCATGGGAAACCCCCGTGTGGAGAAGAGTTGAAACAACGATCGCTCGGCGGCAGATTCAGCCTTTGCATTTGAAGCAGAAATCGTTGTTCTTAACGGCTTTGACTTCATCCAGACGAGATACCGGAGTCGTCATCGGAGCGTTGTGAACGGCTTCAGGATTCTCCTCGCAGAGTTTCGCGATCTTGAGCATGGCTTCGACGAAACCGTCGAGGGTCTCCTTTGATTCCGTCTCGGTCGGCTCGATCATTATCGATTCCTTGACGATCAGAGGGAAGTAAATTGTCGGCGGGTGGTAGCCGCTGTCGATGATCGCCTTGGAGATGTCCAGAGCGCGGATGCCGTTTTTCATCTGGCGGGACGCCGAAAGAACGAACTCGTGCATGCAAGTCCTGTCGTGCGGCAGTTCGAAGTCGTGTTTAAGTTTATTCATAAGGTAATTTGCGTTCAGGACTGCTGTTTCGCTCACCCTGAGCAATCCTTCCCGGCCGAGCATCAGAATGTAGGCATAAGCCTTCAGCACGACGCCGAAGTTGCCGTAAAACGGAGCGATGTATCCTATGGATTGCGGGTAGTTGTAGTCGAGTGCGAAAGTTCCGTCCGATCGTTTAACAACTCTGGAGATCGGAAGGAATGGGATGAGTTTCTCCTTCACGCCGACCGGCCCGGCGCCGGGACCGCCGCCTCCGTGGGGGGTCGCGAAAGTCTTGTGCAGGTTAAGGTGCACCACGTCGAAGCCTATGTCTCCCGGTCTGCATCTGCCGAGTATCGCGTTCAGGTTCGCCCCGTCGTAATAG
>JAKLIR010000405.1 GCA_022709505.1 bacterium
AGACGCCCTTGTGCGTGTGCGTGCGCCTCTCGCTGTCCTTCACGACGGGTTCGCCGAGTCTCGCCGTGAGTTTCCAGTGGATGTTCCGCAGGCTGTCTCCGGGCGCGTACTCACGCAATCTGTAGAGGTACGGATCGGGTGTCGATGACCGGGTGCTGAGTTCGCCGACCCCCTCGATCCCCATCCTGCCGAGGACCGCCTCTCCCGCGGCGTCCGAAATTCTCGGGTGAACGATCGTTTCGGCGTTCACAACCATGACCCTGTGCGCGACGAACAGTCCCGTGGGAGCTCCGCACGATATCATTACTTTTTTTATATGACGTCTTCCTCTTTTACCGGGAGTGAAATCGAACCTGAAATTGATGTTCGAGCGGCCGGGCAGGGCGGATGCGAGCAGTCCCGAGGCGCCGAACGACATCTCGTCGTACTCGCTGAAATCGACGCGGATGACATATTTCGCGAATCTCGATTTGTTGCTTATTGTCAACCGCCCCGAAGACGCGGCTCCCAGCTCGGACAACTCCGGGAGCCGGACGGCGACCGAGACTCCGCGCAGCGCGACGATGGGGATTATCACCGAATACAGGCCCACGAGCAGCAGGAATGATATTACGACGTAAAGCCATCCGGACTGAATATTTGTTGCGATGAGGTATAGGAGTGAAATCCACCCGGCGAGGAAAACGAGCCGGCCGTAGGCCGCCAGACGCCTGTACACGGTATCACCTCGGGCGTGGTACGGGAATTCGGTCGATTACGGCCGCGATCGCTTCCCGGTTCGCGTCGAGATTCATTCTCATTGTGTTGCGAAGCACGAGCCGGTGCGCGAGAGTGGGAGCGGCGAGCTCTTTTACGTCTTCCGGAGTCACGTAGTCTCGGCCTTTGAACAGGGCGTGCGTGCGTGCGGTGGTCATCAGCGCGAGAGAGGCGCGCGGGCTCGCTCCTATGAGAATCCCGTCGCCGAGGCGCGTGGCCTCCGTGATGTCGAGGATGTATTTTTTCACCGCGTCCGAGATGTGGACTTTATTTCGGATCGTGTTTTTTATCATTTCCACGCTCTTCGCGTCCATCACCGGCCCGATGGAGGAGATGGGGTCTCGCTCCATCCGGTCGTCGAGAATCCGCCTTTCCTCCTCGCGAGTGGGATAGCCGATGGAAAGCGAAAGGAGGAAACGGTCGAGCTGCGCTTCCGGGAGTGGGAACGTGCCCTGAATCTCGATCGGGTTCTGAGTCGCGATCACGCAGAAAGGATTCTCCAGAGGATATGTCACGCCATCGACCGAAACCTGCGACTCCTCCATGGCTTCGAGTAGGCTCGACTGCGCCCGCGGCGTGGCCCTGTTTATCTCGTCCGCGAGAAGAATGTTCGTGAAGACGGGGCCTTTATGGAATCTGAATTCGCCTTTTTCTTGTATGTAGATGTTCACGCCGGTTATGTCCGTGGGAAGGAGGTCCGGGGTGAATTGAATCCGTTTTGTTTCGCCGCCGATCGAGATCGCCAAGGCTCTCGCGAGGGTGGTTTTGCCCACGCCGGGGCGGTCCACGATCAGAAGGTGGCCGCCGCCGAATAGCGAATTCAGCGCCAATTCTATTATTTCGCGTTTTCCGGAGAAGACTCGCTGGATGTTCTCAATGATTTTTTCGACGGATTCGCGCGCGGTTTCCATTGAGCACATTTTATGAACGCGCGAGCCGGGTGTCAAATTAGACGCGAATCAGCGAAAGTCGGATCGAATGGAGGAAGCAGCCGGGCGGGGTGTTTGTTCACCCGCGGCTGCCATTGTGCTAATGAGTCGAGACGAAGCGGTTTCCGGCTTCACCCTTTGTCGAGGGCCGCGGAGGCGAGAATTTCGAGCACGAGGCTGTCGTAGCTTCCGCCCTCGGCCTTGATCTCTTCCGGGAGATCGCTCGTGACGGTCATGCCCGGAATGGAATTGAGTTCGAGAACGAACGGATTTCCGGCGCCGTCAACCATGAAATCGACTCTTGAAACACCGTCGCACCCGAGAGCGAGGTGTGTTTTCACGGCGATCGCCTGTGCGAGTTTTGTGGTTTTTTCATCGAGCCTCGCGGGGCAGATGAGGTCGGTCATCCCCTTGGTGTATTTCGCCTCGTAGTCGTAAAACTCGTTTTTCGGAACCATTTCAAGGATCGGCAGAGCGCGGACGTTTGCGCCGGGTCCGATGACGCCGACCGTGATTTCCCGCCCTTGAATCATCGCCTCGGCCACGCCGCCTCCGAACTTTTCCAGAAATCCCGGAAGCTCATCGAACAATTCTTTCTCGTTGTGCGCGATCACGCACCCGAGACTGGAACCTTCGCACTCGGGCTTTATTATCACGGGAATACCGATTTTATTCAGGATTTCTTCCGCGCACGCTTTCGCTCCGTTCGCCGCGTCGGGGTAAACGGCTTTCGGTGTCGGCAGTCCTTGCATGGCGAGCACGAGCTTTGTCAGTTTCTTGCTCATGGACAGAGCGCTCGCAGTTATCCCGGAGCCTGTGTAGGGAATCCGCATCGTTTCGAGAAGACCTTGAATCATGCCGTCTTCGCCGCCGCGCCCGTGCAGCGCTATGTATGCGATCTCGACCGAATTCTCGCGGAGTTTCACATCCACGTCCTGAACCGCGTCGATCCCAACCGCGTCATATCCCTGCTTCAACAGCGAGTCCAGAACCCCTTTCCCGGAACGAAGTGAAACTTCGCGCTCTCCCGATATCCCGCCCATAAGGACTCCGATCTTCTTATCTTTAAATGGTTTCGTCATTTCCGTTCGCTCCATTCTTTAATTTTCATTCTTGTGTTTGCAAAATTCGCGCCACGGGCGCTCATAAATAAAATCATCTCTTGGGGCGTTTTTTTGTTTAAATAACAAAATATTTTCCGAAACATCGCGAAAAAGCGTCTATATGGACACGCGCCATGTCAAATATGACACGCCCGGAAAATGTTTTCGGCGTCGGGCTTTAAGGTTAACCGGGAACGGATAGAAGCCGGTTCGAACCGCGGATGAGTTTCAGGAGTGATGTTGAAACAATCATTTTTTCCGCAAGCGCAACCGCGCTTCAAAAAATGTATAATTGGAAATAATAACAATTCTGTTATGAACCATACCGATCGTGAAAACGGGGATCAGCTTCAAGGGGAAATCCGTCAGTGTGACGGAGCCGCGGATTATATTAAACCGGAGATGGCTTATGAGCTTGCAGGAACTTGAGTTCAAGGTAAGACGCGTGAGCGATGAGCCGCAGGTTATCGCCATAGACTTGATCGGCGGTGTTTTCCCGTCGAACATGGGCAGATTCTCGGAGATGGTGGAAATCCAGCAGGCGAGAGGGATCAGGAACCTCGTGTTGAACTGCGAGCAGCTCGACTTCGTGTGCAGTAACTGCATCGGATACATAGTGCAAAAAAACGACGAATTCAAAAAATCGGGGAAGAAGCTGCTGGTCTCCGCGCTGAACCCGGAGATAAAAGCGATAATCGACCAGTTTTCACTACAAACGATATTGAACATCAC
>JAKLIR010000406.1 GCA_022709505.1 bacterium
GAATTCTGCGAAAATTCCTTCATCAGTTTTTCTCTTATGGCTTTCACCTCGGCAAACGGACCGCGAACTATTAGCCTTGATCCAGACTGCTGCCACTGAACACCATCCGGTTTTGCATCTTTGACTATGATAATGCCCTTTTCAACGGCCGCTTCAGGGTCGCCGACCTTGAAAGCATCGGATGCTCGCGCGGTCAGAGTCAAGCCGGGAACAGCGAGCGGTGCAACGGATTTCGTGGCCTCGCCCAAAGAGAGTCCGCCACCGAAATGTTCATCGCTGTCGGCGAATGAAAAGTTCCCGGTGGAAACAAACCGAGCCGGCGCCGGCGCGGAACTCACCGTGCGGACATCGGCAGCGCCCGCTCGTTTTTCCAACGAATACGCGGCGGCGCCGCCGCCTCCGGCGGCTCTGTTCGCACCTTCGAGCGCCGATCCCAGCGACGCGACTTCATCTTTCACTCCTGCGGATATCGTCGATTTTTCTTTTTCCGTTTTTTCTTCAAGGTCGCGGATCGCAGCGGCCGCGTCTGCGGCTTCCGGAGTTATGATGTCGCTTTCGAGCCTTGCCGTCGTGCCGATGTTCACATGGTTGAAAGAACGATCCGTCGAAGCCTCTGATACTTCAGGTGCTTTGCTTTTCACGACATTTTCGCGAACGGGAACCGGAGTTTTGATTTCCCGGGCCGATTTGAATGTTTTTTCAATTGCTTTGTCGGCTTTAGCGGTCATCCCGTTCGGGATGAACTTATCATTCGGTTTTATAGTACCGGTGGGAGTTATGTCGATGAAATGAAGGTAGAGTCCGGTTAGAACGAAAAGAGCGAGGCCCGCTGCGAGAGCGGTCATTCTATTCACGCGAGGCGGTCGCCCTGCTTTTCTAAATGCGCTGGAGCTTATAGGAACGATCTTTTCATTCTCTATTTTCTTCATCACCGATTGCTCGAAGCCATCGGGAGCCTTCTCGCGTCCGAAAGAAGCTATAAGCTCGACAGTCAGCCTGCATTGGTTTTCCAGCAGTCTGCATTCAGGGCATGTTTCGAGATGCGCTTCGAGAGCGGTTTTTTCCGCTCCAGAAAGCACGCCGTCTATATGCCCGTTAATCAGACCTTGTGCAACTCGGCAGTCCATTTTATTCACACTCCCGCCTGAGGAGGCCCGATTTCAGAAGTCTTTCTCTCGTCATCTCCCGAGCCCTCGCGAGTCTTGATTTCACAGTGCCGATTTTACAATTGAGGATATTTGAGATTTCCTCGTATGAAAAATCGTTTATGTCTTTCATCACAATTACCTGTTTGTAGGAGTCCGGAAGGGTATCGATGGCCGATCTGATGGTTCTGGCGAGTTCGCGCCTTTCGAAGTTCAGTTCAGGCGCCAAGGACGCGTCCTGCAACCTATCGACCGGGCTCTGATACTCTCCATCCTCATTTTCCGCGTGCGAGTCTTCTCTGTGGCGAGCCCTGAGTCCGTGATATGAAGCGGCGTTCTTGCACGTGGAGGATACAATAGTGTAGAACCACGTGCTGAACTTGCTGTCGCCCCTGAAATTATCAAGATACCTATACGCACGCATAAAAATATCTTGTGCAGTCTCCGTAGCCGTTTCAGGATCCCCCAACATCCTCATGCAATATGAAAACACACGGTCCTTGTACCGAGAGACGATAACGTCGAATGCTCCGGTGTCTCCGCCTTTAACCCTCTCAATGATTTCAGCGTCATCGTCGGGGAGGACTACCGGCGGATCGGGCTGGTGTTCCATTCTTGTCCTTTGCATCAACGCCTGCACATTAGATACGACAAGCATGTTGTGCGAAAAGTTCTCTATCCACGGAAATATTCTATATTTCCATCACTTCCCAATTCTCATCGACCCACAGTCCGATCACTTCCGCTGCAAAACCCCAAGATTCGATCGTCTTCACGGCGGCTTTTACCTGTTCGAACTGCTTTTCCTTCGGCACGGGATTCCCGGCGCAGTCGTGATGCCCAACGACCGCAATGTGCTTCGACCCATGTTTCCCGGTGGAAATACCTATCCTATGTTTTATTGAGGCAATCGCCGATGCGTCTTCCCCACGCGCGAGTATCCCATTGGGGCCCGGTTCCGTTATCGTGTCCACATAATCCACGGCGTACTTTTTTTTCAGATACACGCTTACCGGGTCCTGCGTTCTCCCGTCCATGCAATTCACTGCTGTCGCAAAAGTATGTCCGGCGCTCATCTCACAAGTCTCCTTAGGTTCATTTGTTTCTTATTTTAATCACAAACGCTCCGCAGCGCGACATCACGCCGCAAATATCACGTTTTGTATTTGCGCGCCGTCCATGAATCCGGCTATGAACGGACCCGATTCATCCTCCGTTTTATCTACACCCCCGCATCTCTTAACCCACTTCTTCGTCAAAGTGGGTTTAAATAATAGTATTATGGCTTGTTATCGTGATGAATATCGAGAAACACAGCAGGCCGAACAGAATCGTCATCCACATCATGTGCTCCATCGGCTCCATTTGATCCTTATTCTCCATTCCAATCACCTCCTTTTCACCGATTATGAGCGGAGAGTGTGACATTTATTTCAAATCATTCGCCGGGCCGCGCTAAAACTATTAAAAAAAGGTCTTATTTAGAGAGTATTTTTCCTTTTCGAGGTAAAATATTCTTAATGAAATACTGAAGTGAGGTGATAAACATTGAGAAACTATAAAGCGGCATTTTCTTTGTTGAATGTTATTTTGATACTCATGATATTTGCATCCGTCACCACCTGCCATGCGAAAAACAACGAGAAGAAAGGCAAAAGGAGCGGTAAAATGACAATGACTCTTAAATGCGACGACATTTCCAATGGAGAGCGCATCCCCGACAAGTTTACATGCGAAGGCGCAGATGTTTCACCGAAGTTGACTTGGGAAGGCATCCCGGAAAGCGCCCGTGAACTCGTGCTTATCATGGACGATCCCGACGCTCCGATGGGAACGTGGACCCACTGGATCGTATATGGAATATCGCCTGAGCGGAAAACATTGCCGGAGAACGTGGAAAAGAGCGCGGAAGTTAAAAGCCTCGGAATAAGACAGGGGATAACGAGTTTCAGAAAACCGGGTTACGGAGGCCCCTGCCCTCCTCCCGGCCCGACCCACCATTATTACTTCAAACTATATGCTCTCAAAACATCATCCGGATTATCCGCCGGCGCTTCGCTGAAAGACGTGGAAAAAGTAATAAAAGTCAAAACGATATCCAAAACACAACTTATGGGAACATACAGCAGATAGATTCATTTATATAAGAGGAATTACCCCGGATTTTTCACTGGAAAAATGAGGATCAACCGTTCACACCGGCGCCGCCGGGGATTATCTTCATGAGCTTCTTTTTTAAAGTTCGCTGTATAGTGGAAACAATCGAAGCCTCCACCTGCCCCGTGGAAGCGAGTCTTCTTGAAGCATCAGAAGCGAGTTGAGCCGGGAGAGCTCGAATGACGGCCGCCGCTTTTTCCGGAG
>JAKLIR010000407.1 GCA_022709505.1 bacterium
CATTTACAGAAGCGACGATCCCTCGGGCGCAAACCCCGCCCTGATCGCCCCGCTTCTCTCGCCGAACACACTTCAGTTTATCGATACGAACGTCGTCAACGACCACCCGTATTACTATTACATGATCGCCATAGACAGCTCCGACCCGCCCAAGGAAAGCCAGCCCACGGCGATCCAATCCGCCACCCCGGGCGCCAAACCGGACCTGCCTCCCAACCCGCCGACCACCCTTCTCATCACTTCGGCCGACCGCTCGGCTTTCATATCTTGGACCGCCCCGACCACCAATACCGACGGCTCCCCCCTCACCGACTTCGCCGGCTATAATATCTACAGAACCGTCGAATGCTCCGCCTCGGGCAGCCAAAAAATCAACTCCGCCTTGATCGCAACCCCTAATTTCAACGACACCGGCCTAACTAACGGCACGCAATATACTTACTACGTAACCGCCATGGACCGCACAGGACACGAAAGCGCAAGCTCCACGCAGGCGATCGCCATCTACGGCACGAAAGGCGTCAAAGGCAAGGTCCAGATCCGCAACATATACGGCACCCCGATCTCAACCGGCTACCCTCTCATCGGCCAATCCTGCATGAGAGTCCTTCTGACCGACACCAACAAGAATATACTCGCCTCGGGCTACACCTCGAACGACGGCAGCTTCAAAATCATCTACGAAGCCGCCCAGCAAAACGCAACCTACACCGTCAGGCTTCCCATAACCCACGGTTCCGGCTTCCCCTACACCGACCCCATGGTCAATAACGAAAGCACCCTCACCCTCAATAAATCCGTCGTCTATAACACATCTTCCGGCATACTCGACGTCTCCATCCCCGTCATCGGGAAAAGCCCCGGCATCGGCGACGCCAATTGCGACGGTAACGTGAACCTCCAAGACATCCTTTATCTCAAAAAACCTTACAATTCCACCTCCGCCGACGCCAGATATGACAAAAACGCCGACTTCAACGGCGACGGCAAGGTAAATATCTCAGACCTCATGATAATGAAACCATTCTACGGGATGAAAGTGGATGTCATAACTCCTAATCCATGCCAGAGATAATGTCCAACCCTTCTTTTAATCATATCAGCAATGCTGTTGCGCTTTCAGGGCGCGATTTTAAGATGTCCGGACATCACTTTTTCTCTTCTTCAATTCCAGTCCATCTTCTTTTCTCCTATTTTTTCTTCATTCTCTCTTTTTCGTGCTTCTTCTTTCTTTTTTCATTTCGCTTTTCCTTCGTCTTGTTATCCTTCTCTGTTTCGCTTCTCACAGCTTCTTTCCTTTCCTGTGCTTTTACAGATGTCTTTCTTAACGCATGCGCTTATTCGACACGGTTATATTCTTATTTTTCCACGTCGTTTTTATTCTTGTTCACGGCACGTGCATTTTTCTTTCCGCTATCTTCATCGGCGCTCTTCTCTTTCAAAAAAGCCTTTTATTTCTTTCTTTTTAGCCGTTCACGCTACAACATTATAAATCACACATTCAGCGCCTGCTCTCTTTGCGCTGGTACGGAGTAATTTCTATGGACACGTCAGATTTCTCAAAATCGAAAATGCTTCAACTTGTAAGCTTTGTAATCGACAAAGAGACATTCGCCATCGATGTCATGAAGGTCAAAGGCGTCGAGCGTATCATCGAAACAACAGCCATTCCCGGTATGCCTGACTTTCTCGAAGGCGTCATAAACCTCCGCGAAAGCATCATTCCCATTATTAACCTAAGGAAGAAATTTTCCATGCCAGCCAAGCCCCATGACAAGGATACCCGCATCATGCTTATCGAACTTGGGAACAATCTTGTGGTGGGAATGATCGTGGACGCAGTCGGTGAGGTTTTTCCGATTGAAGCTAATTCTCTCGGCGCTATTCCCCACCTCGTCCTTTCTAAGATGGACACAAGGTATATAAGAGGTGTGGCCAGAAAAGACAACCGTTTGATCATAGTTCTTAATCTTGAAAAGATATTTTCGGACGAAGAAGCCGAAGGGATTAAGGCAATAACGTAATTCTTTTGCCTTATCGTTTTTTATGCTGGCTTTTTCGCCTTTTGATATCTCCTCTCTTTTCTTCTTTTTTCTCCCTTTCTTCTCCAGCAAGGTTTTGCCCCGATCTTCCTCAAAATATGTTTACCCGTTTCTAACCCGATCTTCATTTTTGTCGTCTCGAACGCCTGTTCTCTGCCCCATTCCTTGCTTATCTTCCGCGATTTCAAGTTATTAACAATTATGCTTTTCAAAATCCTTGTTGTGTCATTGATTAACAAAATCTATAATATTCAATAATAGCAGGGTTTATTCAACAAAAATAGACTTTAATTCTGTTAATAACTGAAATGTGTGCAATACAATGCATTTGTAACTATATGTCTGTTTTACGAAAAGTCAATTTTTGTGTAACTTGATATACATAAAAAAAGCACATTGGGTGTCTATTGCGGAAAAAACTTATCGCTTCTAACTGTTAGAAGAGTCGGCTTCAACGTCCTTTTTAAGGTATTGATCGGCATAGAAAAACTGAATCAGAACCTTCAAAATGACCGCCATCGGGATCGCCGCGATCATTCCAACGAGACCACCTATTTGCCCACCTGCGAGCAATGCAAAAATGATCAATGCCGGATGAAGTCCAACATCTTTACCAATAACTCGAGGCGCGAGAATGTTGCCCTCGAGAAACTGCAAAACGACAAAAGCAACAAGGACATAGGCTATTTTCCATGATGCGGAAAAAGAAGCGACGATCAATGGACCGATCAAGGCAAGAATCGGACCGGCATAGGGTATGAACTCAGTAACCCCGGCAATAGCGCCGAAGACCAGAGAATACTTCGGGAAGACGAATAACGTGGTTACAAACGTCAAAACGCCCATATAAAGGCATAATTTCAACTGGCCTCTGACATATCCTCCGAGAGCGCCGTTCACCCTGTTAAGCAGTTCTTCCGTGCGCGGCCTCCACTCCCGGGGAATGCTGTTCAATAGGGATTCCCTTATCTTGGGGCCGTCTGAAACGAAGTAATATGTCAATATGGGAACAATAACAAGGCTTGCCACCGTGCTGGCGAGCTTAAAAATGCTTGTAATTACGACAGTTCCGGCTTTCCCGGCCGTCTTTTGAAGGTTCTCGGCCAGCTTCTCCGGCAGATCATGCAAGTTCAACGGCAAGGATTTCGAATCGGCATAGCTTATTAATCTCGCCCAATATTCCTTGATAGTATCGAAATAACCGGGGATGTTGTTTATCAGCTCGTTGAACTGCCTGAACGTGGGTGGCGCCAAAAAAACGAGTATAAGGACTATAAAAACGAAAAAAACCCCGAAAATCACCAATGTGGCGATAGCTCTCGGGATCCTTTTGCCGCTGATCCACTCAACCGCGGGATTCAGTATATACGCTATCGCCCCGCTCAACGCGAAATACCCTATTACTGAGGATACCTTTATGATGCCGAAAATCACGATTACGGCTATGCCGAGAAGTAATA
>JAKLIR010000408.1 GCA_022709505.1 bacterium
GAAAGGCATGTCGATCGAGCCGATCAATCTTCGGGGCGCGGTCTGAAACAACCTGTTTGTCAGGATTGCAAGATTAAGGGCGCTGAAAACGGAGACGAATAGAAACAGTTTCCAAGGATCGGAGCAGGATTTCGAGAATCCCGCGGGGTCGAAGGCGAGCAAGGCGGCCGTGCGGGGGGTATTGATAAACAAAACCACGGCGGCAATCAGCCAGCCGAGAGCGAGGATTTTGGAGAATGAAGTGATAGGGATGCGGACCTTCTTCTTCGGGATCGATTCGAGCTGACCTTTTGCGATGAAGTCGGATAAAACTTTGTACGCCAGCTTGGGCTCTCTTCCCTTGTTTAAAAGACCGCGTCTTCTGATGAACGGGGGCGTGCTGTAAAAACATCCGGGGTCGCGGTGGTCGCAAAGAGTGCCGAGCATCCAGCCCGAGACTGAGGCGTCCGAGTCGAACGCTTCCACGAAATTGCGGAGGAAGGAAGCCTGATGTTCTTCGGTGCCGGGTGCGCCCGCGATGCGAAGCCCGGCGGGGCGCCATGCGGCCACGCCCTGATGAGAGATCACCATTGGGGCGCCGAGTCCCGCGGCGGTCTCTATTTCATGCTTCAGGGAATCGATCGATCTGCTCTCCACCTTGATGGCGAAAAAGTCCACGAGGTCCGCGCACGTTTCGTGCAACGTGTAGGGGGTTGTGATGTACACGGGCCGGTCGTCGAGGCCTCTTGCTATCCCCACGAGGCGTTCGACGAACCACCTCGCCTCCCGGGTGTCGCTTTCAATGTCGTTCGCAACGCCCCAAGCGAGCAGAGAGGCGTGGTTTCTGTCGCGCAGTATCACTTCCTTCAACTGCGTTTCGGCCGCTTGCTGGTAGGCGGGGTCGTTGAGGTCGATCAGAAGCGTTTTCCAGACGGGGATTTCCTCGAGCGCGAAAAGCCCGATCTTGTCGCAGATGTCCAGTGTTTTTTGGTGCGGGGGGAAAAGCCCGAGGTTTATAGTGTTGAATCCCGCCGACTTCACCGCTTCGAGGTCTTTCTTGATGGATGCGAGTGACTGAGTGAGGCCGAGTTCATGGGATTCTTCGAGCCGGGACACGCATCTCATCCTGAAGGATTTTCCGTTCAGTGTGAAGCCTTCGTCGGGCGAAATCTCGATTTTTCTGATCCCGAACAGAAACGAGCGTTCGTCTCCGCCTTCCTCGCAAACCTGTATTCTGCATTTATATTGAACCGGATTATCCGGGCTCCATAGGGAAACGAAGTTGAGCTGGATTCTGTGCTGAAGGGTCTGCATGGTCCAGCCTTCGATGGTGTACTCGTGTATGAGAGCGCCTTGAGGCGAGAAAATTTCGATTTTGTAGTCGTGGGAAATCAGCCGCGGGTTATGTATTTTCACCATCAGGGCGATGTCCGCGCGGCCTTTCAAATCCGGGTCCGTCAGGATGTAAGCGTCATTGATATGAACTTGATTCCTTGTTTCGAGGTAGATTTCGCGGTGTATTCCGCCGTCGTTGTTCCAGCACACCACGTTCGGAACCGTCGTGGCTGAAAGTGTGTTATCCACTTTCATTTCGATTTCGTGTTCGCCGCAATCGGAGAGCTGTTCCGTCAGATCGAAGTCGAAAGTTGTGAATCCGCCTTCGTGGGAGCCTATCTGCCGTCCGTCGATTGAGAGCACCGATCTGTAGTTTACTCCTCTGCAGCGGAGGAATATTTTTCCCTGCGACCACGCTTGTGGTATTTTTACGAGGCGTCTGTAAACCGCCGCGCCGTTGTAGTATTCGAGGCCGCGGATGGTGTTCCACGGGCGGGGAACGTCTATTCTTCGCGTGCGTTGTTCCTTGTCGAGCCTGAATTCCCACGGGCCGTTGAGCCAAAGCACTTTTCTGGTTGGGTTGGAGAGGTCTTCGATCGGCGTGCTTTCGATGGTGTCCGGTGCTGAAAAATCGGGGTAGGGTCTCGTCCAAGCGAGTCCGATCATAAGCATCGCGGCCGGCAGCAAGATGACCAAGCATTGCCAGAACAGTAGGTTTGGAAGCACGGACAAACCGAGCGCCGCGAGAGGCAGCGCAGTAAGCCAGAGTAAGGTCAGCGATAAGCGTCTATACATCGAGCAGGTTATTTCTGAACGCGTTGATATATCCGGCGCAGAACGGGTCCATGTTCGCGAGCGCGAGCGCGGCGCGAAGCGAGGCCGTGAGGCGACGGTCGGTCGGATCGAGTATTGCGGAATCCAGTCCTGATGCAATCAGCATGGTTAGAAAAGTGCGATTCAAAAGAGGTCTCACGGGAAGCCCGTGCGAGACGTTGGTGAGTCCGCAAGTGAAGCGTACGCCCGGGAATTCGTCTCCGAGTGTTCTTATGGTTCTGAAAATTTGGGGGCCGAGTTCGGTGTTTATCCCGGCCGGCATTATTAGCGGGTCGATGAAAATCTCTCCCGCTTTCACTCCGTCGTTCAAAAGCCTCGGTATGAGGTCTCGGCCGGTCTTGATTCTGTCCGCGGCGTCCGAAGGCATCCCTTCGTCGCCCATGAGCAGGGTGAGCACGGAAGCCTTGTACTTCAGAGCGATTGGCAGCACGGCGTCGTAGCGCTCTTTTTCCGCCGATATGGAATTGATCATCAGCCACGGAACGCCGTCCGGGTCGAGACTTTCGGACGGGACGCCCGCGTCGCGGATTTCCAAAATCCTTTCCGCCGCGCCTTCGAGAAGTTCCGGATCCGCGCAATCGATGCACAGAGGGTTTCGCACCGCGGGCGCCACTATGCCTAAAAGCCAGTCGAGGTTCGCTTTTTCTTCTTCGGGTTTTGTGCCGCCGTTGACGTCTATCACGGTTGCGCCGGCTTCCGCTTGATTGACCGCTTCGGCCCTGATCGCGGCCTCATCGCGCGACTCTATGGCCGCCCTGATGTTCTTCCTCGTGGCGTTGATTCTTTCTGCTATCGTGATGAACAATTCAGGTCGTTCCTTCCCGGTTCGCGATGCTGTTCCGGGCGAGACATCTTCGCGCGGAAATATAGAGTCAGAGTATTCTATTTTCTTTTGAGAGGGGTGTCAATAAACTTATGGGCTTTGAGAGGGGGTTCAACCCGCTCCGCCGGGCACTTCTGGCGATACCGTAATGGTGACGGAGGCCGTTCCGGTGTTCCCGGCCCGATCTTTGATCGAAACATCGATCGCGATGTTCGTGGGCCCGGATAGTTGCCACAGGTCTTCGGCGACGTAGTATTTCCCGTTCGCCGCCACTCCTCCCGCCGCCGGTGCGCTGAGAGGAACCACCTGTTCGACCGTGTTGAACGCAGCGTCTATCACGGATATCGTTTTGTCTCCGGAATTCACGACGAGCACCTTTCGGCCGTCCGAGAATATCCCGCGCGGCGCCGTGCCGACTCTTATGGAGGTCGAGCCGCCGCTCGTCAGATTTACGGCGAGAACGTCTCCTTCGGAATATCTCGATACGAAAGCATACCCGTAGTTCTCCGCGACCGCCATGCCTTTCGGCG
>JAKLIR010000409.1 GCA_022709505.1 bacterium
ATCGAAGAAGTTCCCGACGAAGTTTTCTCGCAGAAAATGATGGGTGACGGGCTCGCGGTGGCGCCGACGGAAGGTGTTGCGGTGGCGCCCGTGTCCGGCGAACTGGTTTCGATGTTTCCGACCGGGCACGCATTCGGGATCCGCACGCCGGAGGGGCTTGAGGTGCTCGTTCACATCGGGCTGAACACGGTGGCGATGAAGGGCGAGGGATTCACGGCGCACAAGGCTCAGGGCGACAAGGTTAAGGCCGGAGAGAAGATAGTCAGTTTCGATCTCTCGCTTTGCGCGGCGCGCGCTCCGAGCTTGATATCACCCGTGGTCGTCACCAACATGGAGGCGGTGGCGGAGCTGTCCGGAGTCGCCTCCGGGGCGGCGAAAGCGGGCTCTTCGGCGCTGTTCGAAGCCGTACTGGTGGGCTGAATCGATACAACGAAAGAAAACAATGGAAAGGCAAGCCATGCGACACACTAAAATCTCTTTTGCTTTTGTGATGATGGTTTCTATGCTGATATCCACTGGCGCGCGAGGCGCGGCGGTGCAGCCGTACGACGCGAGGATTGTTTCCGCGACTCTGAAGGTTTTCACCGACGAAAAGCTTCCGGGCCGGCAGGCGGCGATATATGAGATGAAGTCCGCCCGCAACGAGTTCGCGCCGTTTCAGGTGGCGTTGAACGCCGCGCGCGATGTGCGGAACGCGAGCGTCGCCGTCGGCGATCTGGTGAGCGTGAACGGCGGAAAAATCCGGGCGTCCGCTTCGGCGCTCTATCTGGCCGAGACGGTGACCATCGAAACCGCTTCCAATGGCGAAGAGAGAAAAGTGTGGCCGGACCCGCTGCCCCCGTATCATATTTTCGACGTGCCTGCCGGACAGACGCGCTCGGTGTGGGTGGACCTCTTCATTCCGCGGGACGCGAAGCCCGGCGTCTATTCCGGCCCGGTGACAGTCTCGGCGGACGGCGTTCCGAAAATCGAACTCAAGATATCTGTCGATGTCCGGGAACCGGTGATTCCGGATAAGCCGAGCCTTTCGACCGCGTTCGGAATCAGCTACGGCAGCATACGCGCCGCGCACAAAGTCGAGAAGGACGGCCCGGAGGCGGCCAAGCTCGGCGACGCCTACTACTGGATGCTCGTCAACCACAGGTTGTCACCCTACGGCTGCCCCGTGGATTTCTTCAGCCCGGAAGCGAACCGCTATTACGACGATCCGCGAGTGACCTCTTTCCGCGCACCTTACACCGAAAACGACGAAGAGATGCGAAAGATCGCCGACCGGATCAAATCGGCCGGCTGGATCAATAAAGCCGTCTTTTACGTGCGCGACGAACCCACACTGCAGGAACTGCCCGAAGTCACACGGATCGGGCGCCGCATCCACTCGTTCCTGCCGGACGCGCGCTATCTCATCACCACCGCGCCCAACCCGCCGCTCGATTACACACAGATACAAATATGGTGCCCGGTGATTCAGTTCCTCGTGGACCCGATCCGCATGAAGACGCTCATGGGCGAACAGAAAAAAGGAAAGGATTTCTGGTGGTACACCTGCATCGGCCCGAAATGGAAAGGCACGACTTATTTCATAGATGAAGCCGCCACCGCGCCGCGCCAGCACCCGTGGATGAATTTCCTCTACGGCGTGAGCGGGATACTTTATTGGGAAACCACGTCTTGGGGCCGCGCCAACGAGGACCCGTGGACGACGACGATGACCTATCCCGGCGGCAACGGAGACGGCAGCCTTCTGTACCCCGGCAGCCATGTCGGCTACGACGGCCCGGTGGCCTCCATAAGGATAAAAATGCTCCGCGAGGGCATGGAGGACTACGAACTTCTCACCTTGCTTGGCAAGCGACTCGGAGAAGCCGCTGCCCGGATCAGCCCGGCCGCCGTCGCGAAGTACAAGCCCGCCTCCCGCCTTTACGAACACGCATTCGCACTCATCACTCGGGACGGCCGCCTCGCTCCCATGGGCGGGAAAACCCCGTGGCTCATGTATGAATCGACGGATTACCGCGTGCTCGAAGCACAGCGCGACAAGGTGTTCGACGAGATCGCCGTCGCGAACGTGTCGCCGCTCCTGCTCGTCGAAACAGTCCCCGGCGACAACGCCATAACCCTGAAAAGATCGGCCGGTGTCAGAGGCTTCGCCGAAATCGGCTCGAAGGTGACCGTGAACGGCGCGCCCGTCGCGCTCGCCTCGGACGGCGGATTCAGCACGAAGATCAAGCTCACGCCGGACGCAAACAACATCCGAATCACTGCAACCAAAAACGGCAAGGAAAAAACCATCTTCCGCGTGATCTATGCGAGATGAAATAATATTCTGAGAAGATGGATGAGCGAAAGATTTACGACAAAAAGCATCTTCGACCCGGATTCGGCGCGCTATTGACGAATCCGGGTTGATATCGTAACTGACCATGGGATTTAGATTTTTCAAACGGATGAAGATTGCGCCCGGTGTCACGCTGAATTTCAGCAAGTCCGGCGTTTCGGCGTCTTTCGGACCGAGAGGCGCTAAATTCACCGTCGGCCCCAGAGGGACGAGGCAGACGATCGGAATCCCCGGAACGGGGATATACTATACCACCGCGCACGGATACGGGCCGAAAAAAGCGGCGCCGCGCGCACCGGCGGCTCAGGCGCCCGCACCGGGAACGCTGCCCGGACTTAACCTTGGTTTCTTTCAGCGGCTCGTCACTCCGGAAAATGAAAAAGCGTTCATCGAGGGCTGCAAGGAGATAATCAATGGCAACCCCGAAGGAGCGCTCGCGCATTTCGACGCTTCCCGGAACTTCGCCGACGCGGCTTTCATGGGCGGAATAGTATCCTTCAAGCTCGAACGGTACGCCGACGCCGTCGAGCGCTTCAACGAAGCGTTGAATATGCAGAATCAACTCGGCGCACTCCTCGGCAAACACGGTCTCGAAGCGGGCGCGAATATTCCGATTACGGACGAAATAATCGCGTTCGCCGCTGCGGACCGGCGCGGTGTTTTGCTCGCGCTCACGGAGGTATATCAGCGGTCGGGCAAGACTGACGACGCGCTGAAATGCCTTTACGAACTAAGAAAGCTCGAACCGAACGACCCTCTGATCAATTTGTCCCTCGTGGAACTATATGTCGATTCCGGTGAAATGAAAGACGAACAACTCAAGGCCGTGTTGAATCTCACAAAGGACGCGGAGAACGAGAGCGCCGTTCACGCGGCGCTGCTGTTGTACCGCGCGAAGGCGATGCGCTTGCTCGGGCTGAATGAAGCCGCGCTGGAAGTTCTCAAGAAAGGCATGGGGCGGAAGAAAGACAGACCAGCCGAATTACTGCTTGCGCTGAGATACGAGCGCGGGCTTGTATATGAGTCCGCCGGCAAGCCCAAACAGGCCGGGAAAGATTTTGAAAAAATATATGCCGAAGCCCCCGATTTCGAGGATGTATCGGAAAAGTTGGGTTTGAAACCCGGATGAGTTATCAAAGCAGTCCGGAGCTTATTTAAAATG
>JAKLIR010000041.1 GCA_022709505.1 bacterium
TTCGACGAGGGCGAACCGCTCGAACCATATCGGTTCGAAAACGGCGATTCAGCCCGCGAGATCAATCCCGGCGACCTCGAAAACCCACCTGATGAAGGACAGGCGCCGGATGACTCGGTTCAGCAGAAAGAGCCCGATTTCTTCGAGCTCGACAACAACCAGCAGCCTTCCGAGCAGGGCAAGCAGAAACAGAAGTCGGGCAGAGACCTCAAATTGATAGAACCCGAAGCGATCGAACAGCAGAAGAACGAGACTACGAATTACAATGATCAGTTCTGATATTGAGCAAGATGTGAAAGATTTGTTCCGGTGTGATTTAAATCCGGGTTGAAAAAGGTTTTTAAAGGGTAGAATAAAAACAGAGAGGGTGACAAACAAGAAGGGAAGGGGGGAAGGTATCATGGTATTCGACATCTCACTCAAACACGACGCCAAATGTAACGTCATACGGCTGAAAGGCGATCTCGCCCATGATACTGTGGGAAGTGTTCAGGCTTCGATGCAGGCGCTGACGATCGGGAATATGGAGCCGTTAGTATTCGATTTTTCCGACCTTGATTTCATCGACAGCAAGGGAGCCGGTTTTCTTCTTCAGCTCAAGCAGAAGGCGAAGGGAAGAAAAATCGTTTTGGTGGGATTGTCGTCCCCGATCTTTAACGTTCTCGAAAGGCTGCAAGTGACGGAGCAATATAAAGTATTCAGGACGCTGGACGAAGCAATGATGAAACTTTAGAAAATAAATTTCACCTTACAGGAAAAGGCAAAGCCTCTTCAGGGCGTTGCCATATCAACAAAAAAGCCTTATACAAAAGGCTTTTTTGTTTATGGGGCAAAGTCGGCGGGTATATTTAAAGTGAAGGGAGGTGAGGACGATGAGAAGAATGACGATCATAACAGCGGCGGCGATGATGTTGCTTGCGACATCCGCGAGAGCCACTGATTTCTGGGGCACGTATGCAAAACAGATAACCGGCAATTACGCAGTGAAGACAGGCGTGCTGCCATCGGAAAGGGCGGGCGATCGGCTCGGCTCGGACGATATCGCCGCGCTTGCCACGAAATCATTTTCCCAAAGCTTCGGGACGAGGTTTGCGGAGGTGGCGAGAGACACCAAGTATCTTCTCATCGTCTGCATGTTCTCCCGCGAGCCGGAACGTTGCTATATGGAAAATGTCGTTCAGACGACCTTCGGCGAAATAAAGTTCGTGAGCGCGCCGAGGTTCTCTCAACGGTTTTTAAAGAAGTTCGGAAGGTTCTATTCGACGAGTCTTTCCCAGCCTAAGAACGTCGCGGCCCGGCGGCATAGCGCGGCCGGCGTTCCGCGCTACAAGAATGTAAACCCGCGTTTCGGTTTCGTTCCCAACGATATGGAGATCGTGGCGGCTATGCCGTTCTATACCTACTTCGGGATTTACGCGGAACCTAAATGGGGCACGGCGCACGGATTCGGATTGAATGTTATGGTGGGAAAGCTTTTCACGGATGTAACGACCGAAGGCGTCGCTTTCAGGTACAGCTTCAATAAAAAAATCAAATCGTTCGGAACCGTCACCCTCACGGTCAGGCCGGAGGGCGAGTTCTTTATAGATAATACTTTTCTCCAGTGGTGACGCGGTTCAGAGTATCTCTTTGTTTAGAAACCGGCGAACGTCTTCTATGAAGGCGAAGTTCAAGGCGAACGTGTTGATGTGCCCGGTGGGATACTCCTTGAGCCACGGAAGGCCGCCCCAATCCGCCGCCGTTTTTCGCACCGAGTCGGGGTTCACGAGCTTGTCGAGTTTGCCCATGGCGATGAACACTCTCTCATTCGGTATCCGGGGGCGGGTCGCGCTGAGGTTGTAGATCGGAGGGATGTCCGGATCGGACAGCATGGATGTTTTTCCTTCGGCTTCCATCTTGCGCCACTCGTCGCCGAGTTCGGTTGTGGACAGCACGTCGATCGTGTCCATCGGGGGCATCCCCATTATCGCGAAATCAGCGTTGTCGGCCCTGCACACGTACAACCCGGACATGAATCCCCCGTAAGAAACGCCGAACGTCCCGATCGGGCCGGCCCCTTGTTCGCGCAGCCAATTCACTACGACCTGTATGTCTTCGAACGACTGTTTCAGAGTGGCGAGGTTCCATGATGTGTCCTTCGTGAGAAGAAGCTGCCCGCTGAAAAAACCCTTCGGGGTTCTTTTTATGTGGTATGGCATATCGAGCAAAATGCTGTTGAGGCCCCAAGCCGCGAACCTCCAGCACCACCAATCGAAATAGGAGTAGTCGTCCATCTTCCAGCCGTGAATCATCACAACGGTCGGGCCGCCGATTCCGTTGCGCCAAGTCCTGAAATGTTTTACGCGAACCGTGTTGTTTTCGGCGAAGGGGGTCGTCATGGGGCTTGTGAAAAAGCCGTCGTGAATGTCGATCAGCGGAAGGCGCGTTCTGCCGGTGAAGGTTATGTCCGCGGCCTTGTCGGAACGCGCGAAGAAAACTTCGGGATCTGATTTTTCCTCCCGTGTGACGAGCGAGCAGGGGGGAAGCTCGGGAAAGGAGTTGTCTTTCGTTCCGGCGACGAGCCGTTGTCTGAGCTGATACAATTGCGCACCGGTATCGAAAACATCGGTCAATACCTTGTAGAAAAGCTCCATTCGAGGTTGTCTCCAATCAGCAAATATATTTGCGAAGCCATTTTTCGAGAAGCATGGCGGACCACAGTCGCCACGTATGGTCGGCCCTGTTTTCGACATGCGCCGCGACCGCTGATCTAAGGGCTTCGGGGTCGAGGTATTCGGCGCAGGCGAGATCGGGGCTGAGAAGAGTCGCTTCGAGCATCGGCTTGAGCGGGCCGCGGAACCATATTCCGAGCGGGAGGAAAAAAGGCTTCTTTTTCCTTTTCAGCGCCTCGTCGGGCAGCAGGCCTTGGACGGCTTTTCTCAATATGTATTTCGAAGTGTTCCCTCGGTATTTCAGGTCTTGCGGAAGCCGGGCGGCGAACTCTACGAGCTCATGGTCGAGAAACGGCGTGCGCGCTTCGATGGACCACGCCATGCTCATCTTATCAGTGTAGTTGAGGAAGTCGTCGGCAAGCGTCGTCTTCAGTTCGAGAAAGCTGATGAGATCGTCCATGTTGGATGGAAGAGAATCGCCTAATGTGTTTCTCGCGGTGTTCCAGACGCCCGCATTTTCAGAGAATTCGAGAAAGTTCTTGCTGAAATATTTCTTTCTTGCGGCGGAATCGTAAACCGAAATCCACTCGAAATACAGGTCCGCCGCGTTTGCCTCCGAAAGCCGTTCGAGCTTGCCGGATTTATCCACGAGGCCGCTTCCGGGCAGTATCGATGAGATAAGGTTCACCGCTGCTTCCCCGGAGTTGCGAACCTTCTTGGGCAGCTTCTTGTAGAGCTGTATCAGGCGAAGTTTTTTCTGTCTCTCATAGCCGCAAAGAAGTTCGTCCGCGCCGATGCCGGTGAGAGCCACCTTGACGTGTTTCGCCGCAAGTTCGGAAACGAAGAAAGTGTGCAACCCGCCGCCGAAGGGCTCGTCGAAATGATCCAGCGCCCGTTCCACACATGCGGCGACCTCTTCTCCGCGAACAAGCCTTCCGTGGAAATTCGCGCCGCAAGTCTTCGCCGTGATCCTCGCTTCGTCGAGTTCGCTGAATCCGGTCGCTTCGTCTCCGAAACCGATCGTGAACGCCCGCACCGGCTCTCCAGTGAGCCGGGACATCGCCGCCGTCACCGCGCCCGAATCTATGCCGCCGCTTAGGAACGATCCCAACGGGACGTCGCTCATCAACCGCATTTCCACAGACTGCATGAACATCTCTCTGAAGCGGCTTATCGCCTCCGCCTCTCCAATGTCGTCGTGAATCGACGGAAAATTCACTTCCCAATATTGTTTTGTCTCAAAGCCCGAAGCGCCGGCGCTTATCAAATGTCCCGCGCGCAACTTGCGCACGCCTTTGAAAGCCGTGATGTCGAGAGGGGCGTATTGAGTGCGAAGGTAAGAATCAATACCCGCTGGATCCGGAGATCTCGGGATGTCGGCCGCGGCGAACAAACATTTGATCTCTGAGCCGAATATCAGCTCTCCGTTGTGAACCGCGTAGTACAGGGGCTTAACCCCGAGCCTGTCTCTTATCAGCAATAAACGTTTTTCGCATTCATCCCATATCGCGATAGCGAACATCCCTCGCAGCAAGTGTACGAAGTCCGCGCCGCTCTCTTCGTAAAGGTGCGCGATGACCTCGGTGTCAGAAGCGGTTTTAAAGACGTGGCCTCGTCCTTCAAGATCGGAACGAAGGGATTTATGGTTGTATATTTCGCCGTTGAAAATTACCGAGACGGAGCCGGCTTCGTTGAAAATCGGTTGAGCGCCGGTGTTAAGGTCGATGATGCTGAGCCGGCGCATTGCCATGCCGAAAGCGCCGGTGGTGAAAAAGCCGTCGTCGTCCGGGCCTCTATGGCGAATCGATTCCGCCATTTTCACGAGGCGGCGGCGATCGACCGGCTCGTCTTCAAAGTTTAAAATACCGGCTATCCCGCACATGATCAGTTCTTTCTCTCTATGGAAGAATCCTCGTGTTTTATTCGGCAGTCGGGCGGCGGCGCGTTGTTGTCACAACCGGAGGCGAGCGGACAATTCGCGCATTCTCTTTTTCCCTTGGCTCTGGATCTGATGGTACGAACAACAAAATAGACCGAAAGGACGAAGATCGGAGGGAGAAATAGTATGTCGATTGTTTTCATTCACTCAGCCCGGAACCTGCGCTGCGATCCTGCTTGTTTCACTACGATTCTCCACGACGGCAACCTGAATGATAACGGAAGATTCGGGTCGAATCATATTATCCCGGATTCGTCGATAGCAAGCCGAATCCGGTGCAATGTTCATAGCGAAGAACTGCTTCGTTGTCGTCGCATTTTTTCGTTCACGTACATCCCGGTACGCTCGCTTCAAAAATGCTCCTTCCGCCTTGCTTTTCATCCGCTCTGAATCATTGCCTCCGAATCCCAATGAAGGATTCGGGATTATTCAAAGACTCAAGAAGTTTTTAACTGAAAAGCAAAACGATTGCAAGGAAAGAGAGGCGAGAGATCGGAGAAAGATTGCATCGCCGTCTGATATTGTTTATGAAATTCGGGGTAGATTAAAAATATCGCGGATGAATTTGCAGGCTCATCTGAAGAAATCAGAATTTGTGTGAAGCGTGATGCGAGGCTTACTTTTTAGGTTTTTTAGGATTGTGCTTGGCGCATGTTTTACACATAAAAACACCTCCGGATAATAAAATTCTATAAAATATTAAAAGAATATAAAGGTTTTAAAAAATAATCCGCTTAACAGCATCCTTCAGCGAGGTGAAATAGAATGGAATGAAACGCGCCACATGGATAGTGACATAACACAGCCGTGCTGTTTTATTTGCACGGAAGCCGCCGTCCGGTTTACGTGGCGCGTATATCCGGGCGGCGGCTTTTTTGTCACACATTTTCCCTAATATATAACTGTACATAAATACAGTACGCTTGTGCTTGGAGGTGTATGGTGAACAGACAAACAGAGAGTTTTTCGGAGGAGAAAAGAGAGGAAATAGTTGAGTGGATAATTGCCGGTCGGGATATTTATAAAGATGATATTGAATATGTCGGTGATTGGGTCTGCATCTCCATATACCTCCCGGAGTAGGAGAAAAAAATATCGATGAAGAATTTGGATCCGCCGAAGAAGACCGCTGAAATCTATCGATCGGCCTCAGCTTTCGGCGATTGCGTTGAAATAAAAGTTAGTTATATTGAGAATGCTGGAAGAACAGCCGGTGTGAAGGCGATGATTCGAGCAATGATTCGCAAGTCTCCCGGCTATTTCCGGTTTTTTGGGGATTTCCGGGAGATTATCTTCTCCACGGCTTCGTTGCCCCGTACCGCCCGGCCGCGTTCGCGCGCGGCTCTTACGATCGACAGTATCGCATTTCTGTCGTGTCGCGAAAGAGCGCCTTCATCCTCCGCTCTCTCGATCTCCCTCGCGAGCGCAGATGACGAACCCCCGAGCAAGTCGATCCCGAAGTACTCTTCCATCGAATCGAGATGTCCGATGTGTTTGCCGGAGAAACGTTCGTAATTATATTTGCTCGGTGAAAAGTAATTCCCGGGCATGCCGAGGTCCTCGGCTGTTTTCGTCCTTCCGTTTCCCTCGACGAGGTCCATTACTATTTCGTGCAGACGTTCCGAAAATATTTTTTTGTCGCCCACTTGACCGCACCTACCGTATATGGTATGTTGTATGTGGTTAAAGGTAGCGCGCCCGGCCCACCGGGCTTATGAAGAAAACGACGCCGAAAGAGTTCTCGAACCGTCGCGGCGTTTCGTCCGCTTCCCTCCCTTTTTCCAACTGTATTCATAGAAAGAAATCGGCGCCGGCTTTTTCGCGGGTTTAAGGTTCAGCCCCCGAATGCGGGAGGTTCCAGAATCGCCGCAGCCGTGTTTCAATCTGTTCATACAGATAACAAATATGCTACCGGAAAAAGAAGAGGTTTTCAATTGTGTCGAAAGGAAAAACATAATGGCGACTTTGCAAATGGAAGAAGAGAAGCGATGTTCGGAGGAAGGAAGGAATTGGATTTTGCGGGGAGAGGAGGACTGTGTGCATTACTGGATCGGGACCGGTGAGAGGAAGGACGGCAGGGAGAAGTTCGTTTGTTGCAGATGCGGAGCGGCCATGACGGAGCCGCTGGCGCTCGAGCCGGTGAGGGAAGCGCTGAAGCCTGTTCCGCGAGGCTGTTCGGTTTGCGGGGTATGCGGAGGGATATTTCACTGGACGCGGACGTTCAGAAATCCACTCGAAGGTTCTTCAAGGATATGCCTCGATTGCTTGAGTGAATGGAAGGAACCGCGCCGGTTGAGAGGGGCGGGTTCGAGTTTTTGAAATGACGCGGCGTTCAGCCGGAGGTGTGACGAATGACTGAAAAGGATAAGAGTGGAAAGGCTCATACGGTGGTGAAGAAAAAGGCCGCGAGGAAAAAAGTCTCGGCTGGAGAGAGCGGAGCGGCGGAAGAACACGCCGGGCTCGGGGTTGTAAGGAGCGGCAAGGAGCAAGGGAAACTTTGGGAGCGGATAAAGCAGATGCGGCGCGCCGAAACGTTGCCTGAGCTTAAGATGGTGGTGAATGCATTGCGCGTATTGGTCGAGGAGCACCTCGAACAGTTGGACGAGGCCCGGAGCGATGGAGCCGCAGACGAGGACGGATGTTATTCGTCGATGCTCGAGACGCACGGCAAGAGGATTCAGAGCCTGATAGGCGAGCTTGTGGCGACGATCGAACGTCTCGGCCGGATTGAAGATCGCAAGCGGATGTTGCTCACCGCGGAAGAGGTGGCCGGGATAATCGAGAAGGTCAGGGACCGTGTGATAGCCGCGGTGGAGGCGTGTCCGTGGATAGAGAGGAATGAAGAATGCCCGGGGCGGCTTGCGGACGCGTTCAGTTCGGTGGAGGTGGCGTCGGGCGCGGAGGCTGAGACGGAGGACCATGAGCGGCGGCGACGATAGAACATTCGGGATAGCGCGGGTCATTGACGGCGCGGTGCTCGGAGCGGTTAGGAAGGTGCTTCTCGCGGCCGGAATTGAGATACGGACGAGTTTGTCGCGCGAGGCCGGGATAGATCGGGCCGAGTGGGCGCTCAGGCACGCGATGCTCGAACGAGGCCGTTTCTCTTTCGTCCGGCACGAGTACCTGCGCGGCATCTACGAGTGCGAGTCGCCGCACATTGTCATTGAAAAGGCGGCGCAGATGGGCGGCTCCGTTTTCGGAATACTCGATATGTTGTGGGCGCTCGACACGGGGAGGATTCGCACGGGCATTTATTTTTTTCCGACGGCGCGGGACATGGAGGATTTCGTTCACGACAGGGTGCGTCCCGTGATCGAGGGCTCCGAGCATCTGTCGGGCAGGACACGCGGGGTCGGCAACGTGCATTACCTTCAGTTCAAAGGCGTCGGGACGGGAGCGAGCGGTTCTTTGTATTTCAGGGGAATGAAATCGAAGGTTTCCACATCGTCGGTCCCCGCGGATCAGATCATGGTTGACGAGCGCGACAAGGTGAGCACGGCGGATTACGAGCTTGCGCTGAAGAGGTTGTCGCATTCGGAGAAGGCTATCGTGCGTGAAGCGTGTACGCCGACGGTCGCGGGGTACGGGATCGACGCGCTGTTCGAGAGGTCGGACATGCGGTTCTGGACCATGAAGTGCGCGAGTTGCGGAACGGAGAATCGACCGGAGCGCACGTTTAGGGAGGACGGGGATCCCGGGCGCGTGATATACGAGTTCCGTGAGGAGACGTATCTGGGGTGTGCGAAGTGCGCGGGCCGGCTCGATCCGTCGCAAGGTTTCTGGGTGGCGGAGCATCCCGGCCGCGAGATTGCCGGATTTCATCTGTCCCAGCTTTATTCGCAGGTCGTGCAGCGCGGTCGGCCCGTGCAGCACGCAATTCTCGATGATTTCCGCAACGCGAAGTATGTGGCGGATTTCTGGAACTCACGGATCGGGTTTCCCTATGAGGATGCCGCCACCGCGCTCGGCGCGGACGTGCTCGACGCATGCGACGGCGGATATCCGGCGGCTGCGAAGGGCGAATGCTGCACGATGGGAGTGGATCAGGGCAACGAACTGCATTTCGTGATCTCCTCGCGGGCGAGCGGCATGAGGAAAATAGTGCGCGTCGGGGTGTTGGATTCGTTCGAGGCGCTCGACGTGCTGATGTCGGCGTACGACGTCCGTCTCTGCGTGATGGACGCCCTTCCCAATACCCATTCGGCGAAGGCGTTCGCCGCGCGTTTCCCCGGGCGGGTATTTCTATGTTTCTACTCTTCGACGAGAAAGGCAGAGGCGACGTGGAACGCGGAGAGTGCGACGGTCGTCGTGGACAGGACGTATGCTCTCGACGCGGCGGCGGCGGAATATTTCGGGATGAGAGTGCGTCTGCCGCGCTGCCCGGAGATGGAGGAGAAATTCAAGCCGCAGATGAGGAACCTCGCCCGAAAGCCGGAGCGGGACGCGGCCGGAGACATCGTCGGATACGAATGGGTCCGGCGCGGGCCGGATCATTTCAGGCACGCTGATTGCTATGACTATCTCGCGGGCGAACGGCGCCCCCGAGGTTTGGATGAAATGCTTTCCGGAGTTGCAGCCGCCGGCCGGAGGAATTTCTTGAAGGATGACGAGCGGTCCGGGACCCTGTTCGAGGAAAGGCCGGCGAAGCGCCGCGAGGGTTCGGATCGTCGCGATATGAACGACTGGTGAAAGGGGGGATTCAATCATGAAAAACCTGAAAGTGGGAAATGCGGCGCGCGCCTGTGCGCATCTCTCGGAGATGGCTGCGGTGGAGATCGAAAAAAAGCTCGCGGACAGGTATTCGCATCACGGCGTCATGCCGCATGGAGTGCTGTCGAAAGCGCTTGCCGATCTCGATGCGGAGATTGCGGACTTCGAGCGGTCGCCGAAGGGTGAATCGACGAGGAATATGTTCGTGCTGGCTCTCGTGAGACGAACGGTGACGGACGGACTGCGGGAGATGAAGAAGAGGATCGACGCCGCGCGCGCGGCGGGCGAGGATTTCGAGATGGAACAGTTGAGACGCCCGGCGGCATGACGGCGGAGACACGGCGCGGAAACGGAGGAGACGGCTTGTACTACCCTCTTTTTGAAAGGTCTGAAGGTTTTTACCATTGGCTCGCTCTGACACCCGACTGGGACGACAAGCTTGCGCGCACGATGGACATGGAGACGCTCGCGCGCGCGGAACTGGACGAGGGCGAACGCATCGTTCTTCACCTCCGACAGCTCGGGTACACCGTGCGCGAGATAGCCGGCTATTACGGAACGAGTCAGGCCGGGCTTAACAGGAAACTGAAAAAGATATTCGACAGGATGGCGGACGCGATAATCGCGGAACATTACAGACGGTACGAAGCCGAGCGGATGCTCGGCGACGCCGAAATGGAGGTTTGATATGTCGATATTAAGCGATTACGGCAGGTTGCTGTATGGCAACATAAGGAAATACGCGGCGAGAGGCGGAGCGCCGTCTTCTATTCCGGGCGCGGCGGAGAAGGAGCTTGGCGTGGACACGCTGATAGCCCGGCAGCGCGGCCCGGGAGGATTTTCGGATTTCGCCAACCCGGATGATTTGGCGGAGCGGAAGGGGCTCGACATCTACGACAGGATGATGACCGACGCGCAGGTGCGGATGGCGGTGAACTATAAGAGGTTCGCCGTGATCAGCGCCGATTGGGACGTTCTTCCGGGGTCTTCCGGCGAGCGCGACAAGCGGATCGCAGCATTTGTGAAGCGCTCGATCGAAAGGATGAACGGTTCTTTGATTCAAGGAGTGTTCGGGGTGATGCACGCGCTCGTTCACGGTTATAGCATTTCGGAACTCGTGTTCGAGCGGTTATCCGGAGGAGAGGACGAGGGACTTTGGGGACTCGCGGCGATCAGGCCGAAGCATCCTTCGGATTACGATTTCGAACTGGATAGATTCGGGAATCTTACCGGACTCGTGCTGATCGACGAATACGGGAGAAAAAGCGCGCTCCCCATGTGGAAGTTCGTGATATACACGTACCTGCCGGAGTTTGGAAGGCCGTGGGGCAGGTCGGACCTGAGAGCCGTTTACAAACATTGGTGGTCGAAGGATTTTCTATTGAAGTGGTGGAATATATATCTGGAGACTTACGGGGCGCCGACGCGGATAGGGAAATATCCGGCGGGCGGAGCGGCCATATCGCGACAGGAGGATTTGAAGCGCGTATTGCGCGACATCGTCAACAACACGGCCATAACCATTCCTGACGACATGAACATCGAGTTCATAACAGCGGCCGGTGACGCCGGGTTCGAGGCGGCTATCGATTATCACGACAGGCAGATCGTGAAGGGGATTCTCGGGCAGACGCTGACGAGCGACGAGGGACGGCGCGTCGGTTCGATGGCGCTCGGAAGCATTCATCAGGAAACGCTCGAGGACTACGTGACATTTCTAAGGGCGGACATCGCGGAAAGCGTGATGAACGAACAAGTGATAAAGCGGCTTGTGGCGTTCAATTTCGACGATGTGGAGGCGCCGCCCAAGTTCGTGTGGCAGCCGAGGAAAGGAAAGATCACGGTTGCGAGCGTGGGAGATATTGCGGAACTCATAAGTTGCGGGATAGTTACCGCCGCGGACTATGGTTTGCTGCGTGAGAGGCTGGACCTCCCGCCGGCCGCGCCCGCGGCGTGAGAAGCCCGGCTGCTCAGGGCTGCTGCTTTTCGACAAATTCAAAAGTGCCGACTTTATGGATTCTCTTGAGAAGTTTCTCTATCTGCGGGGCCGCCTTTGAAATCCTGACGGTCTGGTTCTGAAGGCCGCACGCTTGGGAAACATAGAGGATGGATCCGAGACCCGAGGAGTCGATGAATTTCAGTCGCTCCACGTTGAAGACGACGTTCGCCCCGCGGTTCTTAAGTTTCTCCGGGATGCTCAACATGAACTCCTGCGCGTCCGCGAAAAGCAGTTCGCCGTCGAGCATCAGCTCTATCCCATCACGTGTCGGTTTCGAAGAAATTCTCAGATGCTGCATTTCCGAACCTCCTTAACAGACGAATTCGCGCGTTTTTTTGTTTCAGATATGTTTCAGAAGCTCATTCGGGGGAAGGTTGTCGCCCATGTTTTTACCTATGTGCGCGAATTTAATTTTTCCTTCGGTGTCTATGACGAAATCGCCCGGAAGCTGCCATTGATTGCCTTCCATCTTGCCTTGGAAATGACCCTGAAGAGTGGCTTTGACGCCTTGTATCAACGTCTTAGGCGCGATCAGCGAAGTGAAGTCGCCGCTTCCCACGCCGTACTGCTCGTAGATTCTGCCGTCGGGGTCTGGGATCAGCCTGAACGGAAATGCGGAAGCTATGTTTTTGACGTCGAGCGTTTCGCGCGGGCTTTGAACGAAAGCGGCGACTTCAACGTTCTTCGCCGCGAAATCGGGATAACTTTCCTTGAGGTCCGCGAGCGCGAGTTGACAGATGGGGCAACCTGCATATCTCAGAAAAACCAAAACCACTGATTTGCCACCCCTGTAGTCCGCGAGGCTGAACGGTGCGCCCTGAGAATCTGCTATGGTGAAATCGGGAGCGACGTCCCCCTTCTTTAGTACGAGGGTTTTTTCCATTTAACACCTCTGAAAAGAAAACCGTGTTTTGTGAATATTGTTAAGCCCAGTGTACCCCGCGCCGGGAGGAAATGCAACCACGACGATGGAGTGCGTTCGGACACCGTTTAACTTCGAGGCCGCGGATTGATTGCAAACAGTGAATCCAGAAATATAACAACATGAATGTTCGCGGTGGGAAGTTTTCGATGGATGCCGATTGCCGGGCGGCGGTCAATTAGGTCTTCCCTGTTCAGCCCCGATCTTGTTTTCTATCACGGCCGCGATTTCGTTTAGCGTGCGTATAGTAAGCGGGTGCCTTATCCTCATTGAAGAAGCTTTATCCGCTGCTTTCCTTGCAT
Organism: bacterium; assembly: GCA_022709505.1. Classification (GTDB taxonomy): domain Bacteria; phylum UBP15; class UBA6099; order UBA6099; family UBA6099; genus JAKLIR01. Next base: position 12,524 of record JAKLIR010000041.1, read on the forward strand.
CACGGTAGTTTCCCATCGCCAAGAGCAAGCCGGACTCCGCAACGTAAACCGCAGGGTTGCCGGGGATCAGTTTTTCGAGCCGGCGCATCTCTCTCATTCCGTCTTCACAGCGGTCCGTCCGGACGTGGTACTCGCCGTACTGAATGGGAAATGTTTCGTAAAGATCTGACAGAGAGAGGCGGCCGGTCGCGGCGATCTCCGCGGAGTATTTCGATTTCACAGTCTCGCTGTTTCTCCAACAGATAAGAAGAAAGCCGTCCATCGCGACTATCAGGATTAACAGCAATGCGACCGCCCGGTTTGCGCCGAGGCGCTTGGCCGCCGGCGAAAAAGACCAGATGATCTTGAAAAGGACAGTCGCCGAGAAGGCGACCCCCAGCGCTGCCGGCAGAGAGAACATGCCTTCGATTTTCGGGTTCACGAACAAAGTGAAATTCGCGGCCGGATCCGCGATGATGCGGATGCCGTTTCTTATGAGTTGTTCGATCGTATAGTATCTAATCAGCCAGATTTTTCCGGTCGTAGCCTGAATGACGAGAAGGATCGACCATGCGGAAAGTGCGGCTGAAAGTATGATTGCATGACGCGGGCGATTGTTGATGAACGCCGCGAGGCCGAGAGCGAAAAGCGGAAAAATGCCCGTGAAGAACCTTGCTCCGAATGCACCGCTGCCCCACCACCAAATGAGGTTCCCGACCACGAACGCGATAAGCCCGCAGACTATCGCGGACCCCGCCGCACCCGTTGAATCGCGTTTTGCGTATGCCGCCCAGCCGAGAACGCATAATAGTGTCACGGGCGACCATACAAACAGTCCGTGATATTCCGAAAACAGGACGTCGAACGTATGGGCATTCCCCCACAGGAAATTCATTTCTCCTTGTGCGGAGACGAACGGTGTTCCATTCAAAGCCCACCAAACTATGAGTTGGGGCGAAAATGTCGCGGCCATCGAAAAAAGAAAGACGAAGACGCCCGCTGCCGCCTTTTCGCGAAGTTCTTTTCTGAAAATGTCGAGAAGCGCGATGATTGCAATGAGACCGAGCTCGGTTCGCGTGAGAGCGGTTAGCCCGACGGCGGCGCCGAGAAGGGCCCAATCCGCGAGGCTGCGTTTTTCGAGCCGGCTCTGTCGCAGATAGATGAAAAGCGACGCCGCAAATGCGGAACAGCAGTGCGCGAGTGCTGTTTCATAAAACTGATAGTAAAAGAGCGGCGTCCCCAGCCATAGAATAATGACGGCGGCGAATGCGATCTTCCCCGGATAAATATTCGACAGTGTTTTGAAACACAGAAGCAGCGCGA
>JAKLIR010000410.1 GCA_022709505.1 bacterium
GCCGACATTCCGCACCACTTGCTCAGTCATTCCGGGAGAGAGTTCCTCCGTTGACCACTCGTGAGTGTGCCCCGCGAAGACATGTTCCACCCCACCCTCCGAGAGAAGGCCGATCAATTCCCCCTTAGGAACCCCCGGGAGAGTTTCGGGGGGAATGCCCTTCTTTGCGCCGCCGAGATACTGATAAAACGGAATGTGCGTGAATACCACTATCTCGCTCGCGCCTCGGGAGGCTTCCAGTCCGGCGCGCAGCCAATCGTACTGCTCCCGCTGCACTCCGCCGCTGAGCCCCGTGCCCGACAGAATCACTTTCTGCGATCCCCATTGATACCATTCCGACGGCCAGTCGCAGGTATCCACCCCGAAAAATTTCATCGTCCCGTATGAGAATGTTTTCCAGAGCGCTCCGTAGTACCTCTCCCAATAACGGGCGCCGTAAACGTGCTTCCCGAGAGCTGCAACATCCTTGTGGTACAGGTCGTGATTGCCCGGCACGATGAACACCGGACGGTCCAGATACGTCGTAAGAAATTCATAGCCTTCCGGATAGGCGACGTTGTAATTTTCCGGATACAACACCGTGTCGCCGGGCATGAGTATGAATTCGAAATCGAGCTTGCTAAGTTTTTCGAAAGCCGCGCGCCGCTGGCGATATGTTTTAGTATCGCTTATCTTGATCCGCTTGTTGTTCTCGTCCGCTCCGAAGTGCGTGTCGGTGACGACCGCGAAATCGAAATCCTTTTTAAACTCCTTGAAAACTGCGATGGCGTGCGGCTGGAACTCCACGGATGTCTTGCCGTCCGGCCCGGTCGTCTGCGCGCGCAGGTTGTAGAGTCCGGGTTTTAGCGGCGGTGTGGGCGCGCCGACGTATCCGTCCACCGTGCGAGTGAGCGAAAGCCGCGCGCCCGGCGCGCCGGACAAATCCTCCGCTATCGCGCTCTCGAGCCGCGCACCCGGCGCGACTCGCAGCTCGATCGTTCCTCCCGGAAGCACGAGCGCGGGCATCGCGAACAGCGGCGCTTCGAGATTGACAATCGGCCCCTCCGGGGCGTCGTCAGGCAGCGCCGCAATCAACCGGCCGCTTAACGTGAGCGCTGCCACCACCGCTAAAAACAAAATCCTCCGCAACGCCGGATTACTCGTCGAACCTTTTCGCTTCTTCATAAAACCTCCGGAAAAAATCTTCTTCGCGCGATGTCGCGGCTTGCGCCGTCCTCCGAGCCGCCTTAATAAAGGTAATTATAATATCATCGTGGAACATTGTGTCCGTTCATGGCAAAACCACGCCGGCGCACGCATCATGTGTTGATGGATTCCACGGGCTGGCAGAAGGCGTTCGACCGCGATTTCATTCGATCGGCCGCCTGAAAAAACATAATATTTGTTTCTCGTCCGGCGGCTTTCTGTTAGAATTCAGAAATGAGTTTGTTCATAGTGCTGCCGGCATACAACGAAGAAGCCGCGATCGGGAAATTGCTCGACAGGATAGCCGCGAGCCGCTCCGGATGGGGGATTCCCGCGCGCGTGATAATCGTGGACGACGGCAGTTCGGACGGTACGTCGGAGATCGCCGGGAAACACACGCTCGCGGCCGAGGGCGCCCTGCACATCGTCCGCCATGCGAAGAACATGGGGCTCGCGGAAGCGATGGCCACCGGCATCCGGGAATTCCTGAAGCAGTCGTCTGAACCGGACGACATCATGGTCACGATGGACGCGGACGACACGCACGACCCGTATTTCATAGGTGAACTGATAGAGAAGATCGCGGCCGGTGCGGACATAGCCATCTGCTCGCGATTCGTCTCCGGAGGGCGCGAACAGGGCGTGAGCGCGGGCCGCCGCCTGCTGAGCAGAGGCGCCAAATGGTTCATGGACATGCTCGCGCCGATCAAGGGCGTGAAAGACATCTCCAGCGGCTACAGGGCTTACAACCGGCGCATACTCGACATCGCGGACCGCACCTTCGGCGCGCACCTCGTGGAATCGAAAGGCGGCTCCGTGCAGGCGGAACTCCTGCTCCGCGCTCAAGCGCTCGGAGCACGAGTCGAGGAAACACCATTCACTCTGAAATACGACCTCAAAACCGGGCCGAGCAAACTCAACATGAGCGTGACCATAAAGGGCTACTTCAAGCTGCGCGGCATCAAACGCCGCGCGGGCCGGGAAACCCCGCTCATGGCGTCGTCCGTGTCGGCCCCACCCGACGCCTCGGACGTCCTCGTGCTGACTTGCACTTACAACGAACGGGAGAACATCGAACTCCTAATAGACAGGATTTTCCATCTGGCGCCCGGCGTCTCAGCCCTCCTCGTGGACGACAATTCGCCGGACGGCACGGGCGAGGTCGCGGAGAAGCTCAGGTCGAAATATCCGAAACTGAACGTGATCCACCGGGCGGGAAAGCTCGGGCTCGCCGGCGCAATCGTCGAGGGCCTCAAGTGGGCGGCGCGCAACGGCTTCACGTTCGCCATCAATATGGACGCGGATTTCTCGCACGACCCGGTGATGATCCCCGAATTCATCCGCCGCGGGCGGGATTCGGATTACGTGATAGGCTCCCGCTACGTGCGCGGCGGCGGCACTCTGAATTGGGGCCCGCACAGGATATTCCTCAGCAAGGCCGGGAACACCTTCGCGAGAACGATCCTCGGTCTCCCCGTCCACGACCTGACCACCGGCTACAGGCTCGTCCGGCTCGAACACCTCAATCGCCTCGGCCTTGAAAATATCGACGCCAGAGGATATGGTTTTCTAATAATCATGACGTACTGCGCGGTGAGCGCCGGCCTGAGGGTAGCCGAGCTTCCCATCCGGTTCCTCGACCGCAGGTACGGAGCTTCAAAAATGTCCGCAAATATTATTCGCGAAGCATTTTTTCTCGTACTGCGCATCCGGCGCGGCAAGGGAAAAGTCTGAAAGGAGAAGCATCGATGACCCGAAAGAGAATGATCGCCGCGGCTCTCACCGCGATACTGCTCCCCGCGTTGGCCGCCTGCGGGTGCTCCAAAAAAGCACCGGCCGGAAAACAAGCCGCGAGCCGCGACGACGGCCAGATTGTCGCTCTCCAGAACCAGAGCCGCTACAAATCCCGCGTCGAACTACGCGACGCCCTCGCCTCTCAGGTGATCTGCCCACAGCACAACATCGACCTTCTCACCGACCAGAAGCTGAACCCCGACTGCGGCATGCGCCGCCAGATCATCATCCTCGTGGACCGCATGATCGACACCGGCTGGTCTCTCGAAGAAATCGAGGACGCCCTTTCTCTAATCCGTCAGGGACAAAGCCTCATGACTGTGATGAGAAACGAGAAATCCTGCGCTCCCATGGGCGGCGCGAAGATCGACATATTCCTGATGTCGCATTGCCCGTACGGCCTTCGCTACACTCAGGAAATCCTGCCGAAAATGGTAAGGGACTTCGGAGAATCGCTCGCCTTCGTTCCGCACTTCATCGTCGATTTCTAGGCGGACGGGTCCGTCAACGCCCTGCACG
>JAKLIR010000411.1 GCA_022709505.1 bacterium
AGTTAGGCATCAAGACGCCGGTATTGAACATTCCCGGCTGCCCGCCGCATCCGGATTGGCTGGTGCTCGGGATCGCGGACATTCTTCTCAACGGTCTGCCGAAGCCCGAAGCGCTCGACAAGGACGGACGCATGAAGAAGTTCTACGGCGTGTCCGTGCACGACGCCTGCCCGAGAAAGAAATACTTCGACGAAGGTACTTTCGCGGAAAAGTTCGGGGACCCCGGCTGCCTCGTGAACCTCGGCTGCAAAGGCCCGATGTCCATGGCGGACTGCCCCACTCGCCTGTGGAACAACAAGACCAACTTCTGCATCGGCGCCGGCGCGCCCTGCATCGCTTGCTGCGAGCCCGGTTTCCCGGAAGTTTCGATGCCGTTCTTCGCTAAGCTCCCGGAAGACACTCTCAACCGCATCGGTCTCGCAACTACCAAGACGGGGGTGAAGAACAATGCCTAAACAGATAATCTCGATAGACCCGATCACAAGGATCGAGGGTCATTTAAAGATAGAGATAGAAGTGGACGGCGGCAAAGTCGTCAATGCGCATTCCACGGGGACGCTGTTCCGCGGTCTCGAAATCATCCTCAAGGGTCGCGACCCGCGCGACGCGCAGCTCTTCGCGCAGCGGATATGCGGCGTATGCCCCACCCCGCACGCGATGGCTTCCACTCTCTGCCTCGACGACGGCCTCGGCGTAGTGCCGACGAACAACGGCCGCATTATGCGGAACCTTATTTACGGCGCGGACTACCTCCAGTCGCACATCCTTCACTTCTACCACCTCGCGGCTCTCGACTTCGTCAAAGGCCCGGACCCCGCTCCGTTCACACCGAGATTCGAAGGCGACTACCGCCTCCCGCAGAAGATCAACGACGCGGCGGTGGCTCACTACATCCAAGCGCTCGAAATGCGCCGCACCGCCCATTCCATGGGCTCCCTCTTCGCGGGCAAAATGCCGCATCAACCGGCTATCGTCCCCGGCGGCGTGACAAGCGTCCCGACGCAGGAACTCATAGACAAATTCGCCATGCACCTCGCCGTTCTCCAGAAGTTCATCAACGAGGTTTACCTGCCCGACGTCGTCGCGGTCGCGGAAGTTTATCCGGACTATTTCGGCATCGGCGCGGGCTGCAAGAATATGCTGTGCTACGGCGTGTTCGACATTGACTCCTCGAAGGATTACGGAAAGCGGAAACGCTTCATCCCGATGGGACGCTTCATCGACGGAAAAGTGCTCGACGTCGATCCCGGCAAGATCACGGAAGACGTGAAATATTCATGGTTCAGCTCAGGCTCCGGCTTGTATCCGGGCAAGGGCGAAACCGTGCCGGATCCCAACAAGAAAGGCGCTTATTCATGGGTGAAATCGCCTCGCTACGACGGGAAGGTGTATGAAGTAGGCCCGCTTTCGAGAATGGTAGTCACGCATCTGAAAGGCGCAAACAAGAAGGCTTCGGATATGATTTCGAGCACGCTCGCGCATTTCCACGCTGACACAGGCGCGCTCTTCTCGGTGCTCGGCCGTCACGCGGCTCGCGCTATCGAAGCAAAGATCATCGCGGACACCATGCAGGAATGGCTGAAGGAAATCAAGGTCGGCGAACCCGCGTGCGCAGTGGCGAAGGTCCCGGACACCGGCGTCGGGATGGGCCTCACGGACGCCCCGCGCGGCTCGCTCGGACACTGGATCCGCATCGAGAACAAGGTGATCGCCAACTATCAAGCCGTCGTCCCGACGACTTGGAACGCTTCACCCCGCGACGACAGGGATCAACCCGGCCCGATCGAACAGGCCCTCATCGGCGCTCCGGTGCCGGACCCGCAAAACCCGTTCGCTCCGGTCCGCATCGTTCGCGCGTTCGACCCCTGCCTCGCCTGCGCCATCCATGTCATCGACCCGAAAGGCAAGGAACTCGCAAAATTTAAAATTTCATAAACTTCGTTTCAAGGATTAATAAAAGAGCGCCGGTCCTAAACCGGCGCTCTTTGCATTTGGGAGAAACTACGAAAAGTGACGATTCGCGGCGTTGCGGGCTGCGCCTTAAGGGAACCCTTTGAGAAGGGTTCCTTCAACAATTCCTCCTAAACTTTTTACGCGCAATTCCGGAAGAGCGCCGGAATTGCTTTCTCGCAGTTCGAACATTACCGCGGAACATTTATGAAATCACATTCACTTCGTGTGCGCGGGTGTTTCGGGTGTGAAAATTTTATGACCGGGGAGCGCCGGAATGAGTATAAATAAGATATTAAGGTAAAAATATCTGTCGCCGTTCCATCGATAACAACGGCCGGGTGCGGAGACCCGACCCTACATTTGAATACATTTTAAAGCAGCTCCATCGTTATGATTCTCCTCGTTATGATGTTCCATGACACAGCACTTTTATCTGGGGGCGCGGGCGTCCCGCCCGCTCTTTGATCCTTTGCGTATTTACGTTTTTATGTAGCGCCGGGTCTCCGCACCCGTCCGCACTCGCACCCGCCCCACCCCGAAATGCCGCCCCTGACATCCGTGTCCCCCCGTGGATTCCGGATCTCAGTCCGGAACGACGAAAGAAAGGCGTCTGAGGCACATTAAGAAGGGAAAACAGCATAACCACACGGAATGACTGAAAGAAATTTCCTCGTTCCGGTGCTCCGCGCCGGAACGCAATGCAAGGCCGCTCCGCGGCCTCTAATGCATTTCGTTTGAGTTGTAGCGCCGGGTCTCGGCCCGGTGGGTCTCCGCACCCGCCCCACCCCGTAATGCCACACCTGACATCGTGTCTTCTTATAATAAAATATTGAAATTAAATCGTTGTTTTATTATCCTTGTTTGGGCGCGCCGGCAGACTCAGTACGGCCGGAATAAGGACCGCAGGTGCAAACGTGGCGATAATCACCATTGACAAGAACAGATGTAAGGGCTGCGGCATTTGTCTCACGTTTTGTCCGCAGAAAATGATCGTGCTTCTCGAGGGCGAGATAAATTCGCTCGGCTACGCGCCGGCGGCGTTCTCGGACGAGGAAGGCAAGTGCAAGGGCTGCAAGATTTGCGCCGAGATGTGCCCGGACGGCTGCATCGAGGTTTACAAATAAGGGGCGAACATCCATGGCGAAGAAAATGATGAAGGGCAACGTGGCGATAGCGGAAGGCGCGATCGACGCGGGATGCCGGTATTATTTCGGCTATCCGATCACCCCCCAGAACGACATACCGGAATATCTCGCGCGGGAACTGCCGAAGATCGGCGGAACATTCATACAGGCGGAGAGCGAGATAGCGTCGATCAACATGGTGATGGGCGCGGTCTCGGCCGGGGCGAGGGCGATGACTTCGTCCTCCGGGCCCGGCGTATCGCTGATGCAGGAAGGCATCTCGTACATGGCCGGCTCGCAACTTCCGGGCGTGGTGGTTTACGTCTCCCGGATCGGGCCCGGTCTCGGCGGTATCGCACCGACTCAGGGCGACTACAAACAAGTCACG
>JAKLIR010000412.1 GCA_022709505.1 bacterium
AAAACACCGTCGGGGCCTTCGACGATGTTGGGATCCCGGAAAACGCGGCCGATCGTCGGTTTGAAAAAAAACTTGTCTCCATCGACTTTCTTCCATTTCAGTCCGTCCGTGCTCCATGCGAGGTGCAGCCCCGCGCCGCCGCCGGGAATCTCGTTGTCCGTGAAATACGAAAACAGGTAATACGGGCCGCCCTTCAACCCATCTATTTTCGCGCCTTGCGCTTGGATCGGAAATAATCCGGCCGACAAAATGATTGCAATGGATAAAAATAAGTATTTTATTTTCATAGCCGCGATTCCTCCCAAGCCTCGGAGAGCGCCCTGCCTGTAACCCCTTAGTCGGCTGATTGACGATTTTAACATATACACTGCTATATCGCGATATTTGAGTTAACAAAACGGGGTAGATGGATTATATTTATTGGGAAAAGAATTTTTGAGCAAGCCGAATGGAAGCGAATGGGGTCTGGTGGCTCTCGCGGTCTTCAAAACCGTTGTCGGAAGTGGTTCCACGCCCGTGGTGGGTTCGATTCCCACTCCTTCCGTAAAAATCAAGAGGAGCCGCCGAAGCATGTTTCGGGCCTCGTGTTCTTGACAAAGCTCCCAATTAGTTTTTCAATTTGTATGTGAAGAGAGAATCTCAGAAGATCATATTCATTATTGCACTTCTTTCCTTAACGGCGTTCTCGCACAAAGCCGACGCGCGCGATTACGTCTTCAGCGTGGTGCCTTGGGCCGCACCGAGCGAGATGAAGGCGATGTTCCAGCCGATGATGGATTACATCCGGGAAAGAACGGGCTTGAACTTCACAATCGTGATGCTGCCCTCATACGACGAAGTGATAAACGAGATATCTAAGGGAAACGTGCAGTTCGGCTCCCTCAATGCTGTCGCCTATCTGAAATTGCTGGACACCGGAACAAAGGTTAAATACATCGCCACTTCGATCCGGGACTTCGGAGATTACGACAGGGACTTTTATTACGGATACATCATCACGCATAAGGATTCCGGAGTGAACGTGTTCATGGACCTGAGGGACAAGGTTTTCGGTTTTGTGGATAAGACCTCGGGCTCCGGCTACAAGATGCCGATAGCCTACATGAAAGGCCTGAACCTCAATCCGGACACTTTTTTTAAGAAGTACTTTTTCCTTGGAGACCACGACGAGGTTATAAAAGCGGTGGCGAACAAGCAGATAGACGCCGGAGCAACATGGGAAGCGAGCTATCTGATGAACGAAAAAAAATTCGGACACATTTTTAAGATCATCCAGCGTTCGCCGCCGATCCCAAACGATGTCTGGGTTTTGTCCAACAATATTCCGGATTCGGTGGTCAGCAGCCTTAAGGAAGCCTTGCTCGGAATAAACCGGCAGACGAAAACATCGAAAGGGATACTCGTGCTCGACGAGAAAAAAGGAATGAACGACGTCGGGTACGCCCTGCGCGGGCCGGAGTTCTACACGAAAGTTAAAAACATTCTGCTATACGAGAACTAACCCGGATTTTTCACCGGAATATTCGGTAAATCGTATTAGTGAAAAATGCGGGCTGATCCGGTTTCAACGGATCGGATTTCCGAACCGTGGTCTTTCAAATCGGATGACAATTTTGGAAATACGTTCTAAAATCCGTAAGTTGCGGATCGAATCGCCCCGGCGTTTCGAGGGGAAATACGGCGGGAAATGAAGCACTGAGATCGCCGGCGGAGTGTCCCGGACGAATGCGGAATCCGCTTTCCAAGTCCGGCAAACCGCCATTCAACAAACCGAGGCAGGGCAAACGATGAGCATTCGAGAAAGAGTATGGAAATTCTCTTCATTTCCTCCAATGATATTCGCCGGCGTATCGCTCGTGATCGTGGTCGCGTTTTTCGTCATGATCCAGAAGTCGATCGTCCGTGAAAGCGAAATCAAAACCAGAGGCATAAGAACTAATTACGAGGACTTGAAATCGCAGACTCGCGCCTATGCGGAGATGATCGCTTCATACAACGACGTTCAGCGCGGCGTGGCGAACGACGAGCGCAATCTGGTCACGAGAGTCATCACTCCCCTGTTCAAAAACACCGGTGTGGACATCATCACGGTCCACGAGAAAGACGGCTATGTGATCGCCAAGGGACAGGAGCCCGACGTCTTCGCTCAGAATGAGCGCGGCTACGAATACGTCGCAAGCGCGCTCGAAGGGAAACCCACTCAGGCCATAACGACCGTCGATGGCAGGATCGCGCTGATAAGCACGGTTCCCGTTCTGTATAATGACAGCCCTTCCGGCGCGGTAACGATCGGATACTATCTCGGAGACTCCTTCGCAAGGCGGCTCTCATCGCTCGTCGGCGCGAACGTTCTCCTATCCCTTAACGAAACCCCTTTCGCCTCATCCATACCGGCGAAAGGCTTGGTAAAAGGCGCTCCTTTCGTCTCATACATGCCGAAAATCATAAAATCGAATCAGAGAATCCTTTGGGCTCACGGAGTTCAATACGATTTGTCGCACATGCCGCTGCAAACAATTTCCGGCGGAAAGATATCCCTTATCATAGCGGCGGACAACTCCACGGCGCACAAGGGACTGATCGCCCTATTCGTGGTCTGCCTCGGCGTCAACTTGTACATGATCGTATGGGCGCGAAGGAGAGCTAAAAAATTCACCAATGACCTAACCGGCCCGATAATCATGATGGCGGAACACTCGGACCGAGTCGCGCACGGCGAACTCGACCTGCAACCGCTCAACATACAGTCCGGAGACGAAATCGGACGCTTGAGCGAATCGTTCAACGTCATGCTGACAAACCTTCGGGCGATGGTGGAAAAAGACAAGACGCAGAGAATTTACCTCGAGAATCAGGTGGCGCGGCTCACCGAAGTGATCGACGAAGCGGCGCAGGGCGACTTCTCGGCGAAGTTCGAAGTGCAACAGGACGACGAATTCGGCCGGATCGGCCGCGCGCTGAACAAAATGATCACCGACCTCGACACCATGATAAACCGCGACAAGGAACAGAAAAAATATCTGGAGGAAAAAGTCGCGGAACTGCTGGAAATCATCGACGCCGCGGCGCAGGGCGATTTCACAAGATATTACAAGGGAAATACCGACGACGAAATCGGCCGCCTCGGCGTCGCTCTGTCGGAAATGATAGTCGATCTCCAGAGCATGATCGACATGAATAAATCCCGACGCAGCTACCTCGAAGAACAGGTCTCGCAACTCCTTACGGTGATAGAATCGACGGCGCACGGAGATTTTTCCAGAAAGTTCGAAGTGAAAAGATCGGACGAAATAGGCCGAGTCGGGCAGGCTCTCAATAGAATGATCGCCGACCTCAAGGTGAAGATCGATGAAATCGAGGATATGAAGCGCCGGGATAGAGAACAAAAGGAACTTCTCGAAACTCAGGTGAAGGAAATCCTCCTCAAG
>JAKLIR010000413.1 GCA_022709505.1 bacterium
AAATCCTGCCCGCGGGAGACCTGATCAGCTTCTGTGAAACTATTATCTAAACTAATCATTCCCGTGCTGTCGGCGGCGGTTGTTTTGTGCGCACCCGCGGTTTCACGCGCGCAAGGCTGGAAGGTGCTAATTTTCGATTTCAAACCGGCGCAATCCGTCTCCGAGCCGTGGATCGCCATTTCACTCACCGACTTCACGATAAGGCTTCTGAACGCGGCGGCGCCTGCGTCCGCCATGCCTCGCGAAAAGCTCGCCAACCTCACGGACAGGTGGCCCGCCGCGAGCAAAACTCATTTCACGTTCGAAGCCAAAGACGCCATTCGGCAACATGTCGGCGCAAGCATAATAATCGAAGGCGACCTCTCCGGCTCACGGGCCGGGATGAAATTCACGGGAACTCTGATAGATCCCGAAAGGGGCGTTGTCCGGGACCTTTCGTTCACATCGAAAAGCTCTTCATTGGAAAACATGCAAAAAGAACTCAAGCTGAAACTCGAAAAAGCGATGGGAATGAGGCTCCCGCAAGCGAAAGCCGGGATGTCCGGAACGAAAAATACAGCCGCATACACCGCCTATTGGAAAGGGGTCTGGAACTACGAAAACGGAAAGCCGGACAAGGCTTACACTCTGTTTGAAACCGCGGCTAAAAAAGATTCTTCGTTCAAGGCCCCCCGCTTGTTGATGGGGCGTATTCTGCTCGACAAAGCTCTGTTCACACAGGCAACAGCTCTGATCCGCCCCATGGCCGATGCAAAGACGAACGACCCGAGGCCCCACTTTCTGTTAGGACTCACTTATTACCTTCAGCGCCAAAGTTCTCTCGCGCGCTCCGAATTCCTGCGCGCGATCGATATCGAACCCGATAACCCCGAGTATCACTATCAGCTCGGCCTTCTCGACAAGGAAGTTTTCCGATTCGGAGAGGCGCTCGAACAGTTCACCAAGGCCTCCGCGCTCGATTCATCCCTTTACGACGCGTGGTATCAGGCAGGCGTCATATACTCGCTCATGAAACAGGAAAAGAAGGCGCTCGACGCGCTCGAAAACGCGGCGAAATGGGGCGGCCCCGTAATTGTTGAAAGAATGCGCAACGATTCGGACCTCGCATGGCTGAGAGACAACGTGCGGTTCCAGACGATCCTCGTCAAATCAATGAGGCCTAAATATTGAGAAAAAATTTCTTCCTATCATTCATCGCGGCTGTTTCGGCGGCAGCCCTCCTCTGTGGGTGCGGCGGAGAAAAGCCCGGCGCCGTTTCCAACAAACCCCAGCCTTCCGAAGGAACCACTCACGGTGAGGTGATGAAAAAAATATCCGGGCGCGTCATAGGCGGAATCCCCGCGAAAGGCAGGCTCGGGGAAGTCCGGAAAAGAGGAATTCTCCGCGTGGTGCTGCCTCCCGCGGAACCGCCGTTCCAATACCTTATCCCGACTCTCCGAACTCCCGCGGGCTTCACTCCGGCCCTCGTTTATGAAATCGCCGCTCTGCTCGACGTGAAAGCAAACGTCACTATCTTCGACCCGGAGAATCCGCAGGGTAAAGCAAACGGTTCGAAAAGCTCCGATTTCGATGTCGCGGTTGTAAACGATACGGGCTCTTGCGGGAAAGCGAAGGAGATCCCGTTTTTTTACACAGGAAAAGGATCGGGTTGGAAGAGATTCTGCGTCGCCGGGCCGGGAGACGAGCTGTCGGAAGCCGTGGAACGAATTCTGACATATTTTAATGAGACGGGAATTTTCACACAGTTGTATATGACCTATGTCAAGCCATAAAAAACGAACGACGATATTTGCGAAAATACTTGCGGCGGACACAATTGTGATCACGGCGGCGCTTGCCGTGCTCGCCGTTTCATTTTACTTTTTCACGTCGAAATATCTCGGAGAATCGGCGGCGGACAGCATGACGCTCGCCGGGCGGCTCGCCCTGACCGCAATCCGATCCGGCCTTGACGGCGCCGGGCTGACCTCCCGGCAGATGGCGGACAACTACGGTATAAAAGTCGGCTTGAAAACAAAGTCCATGGACATAATTTCCGACAGGCTGAAAAAGGAATTGCAATACACTTCGGCAGACTTCATTTCAGTGGCCGGACAGAACGGCGTGACTCTCTGCTCTTCATCCCGGGTCCCGAGATCTCCCGAAGTCGAAACGGTTGCGGATTCGGAGCCCCTGTTTCTCAGCCCTTCATTCCAAAAATCGATTGCGACGCATTCGCCGGCGGCGGGAATAGAGCCGGTTTATCCCAACGGGATCGGCATGACGGCAGTGGCCCCGATCTTCAACGAGGTGAAAAAACCGGTCGGATTCATCCGGATCGGATATCTCATAGACGGCAGATTCATAGAAAGAATAAAAGGTCTTTCGGGCGCCGATCTCGCCGTGGAATACCGGGGGGCGATCATAGCTGCCTCGGTGCCTCTTCCGAATGCAGGCGAAGCGATAACGGTCGCCTCGCTCGGGAAAAACTTTCTCACGAAAAGAATCCCGCTCATGAACGGCGGCAAAGATATGGCGGCCCTCGTCGCCCTTTACCCGAAAAGCAAAATCGAAAGAGTTCAGAAGAGAGGTCTCTCAGCCATAGCCGTGATCTCGCTTTTCGCATTGTTCGTTTCCGTCGTCGCGAGCGCGCGGATTTCAAGGAAGCTGACGACTCCGATAAGGGAACTCGCGACGGGAGCGGAAAGGATCAAGGAAGGAGATTTGTCGTACAGGATCAAAGCGACGTCAAAGGACGAACTCGGAGCGCTCGCGTCGGGCTTCAACCTGATGGCGCAGGCTCTCCAACAAAGAGAAACGGAGCTGAGAGAGAATCAAGACCAGCTCGTCGAATCGGGAAAACTCGCCGCCATAGGCGAACTCGCGGCGGGCGTTGCTCACGAGATAGGCAATCCCCTCGCCGCCATTTTCGGATACATCCAACTGCTCCGGGACGCACCGCCTGAAAAACGGGACCACTTCCTCGAAGAGATGACGAAGGAGGTCGGGTTCATAGACGCCACCATTCGCGAACTTCTCGACTTCTCACGTCCGGCGAAAAGCGAGAGCGAACTTTTCGCCATCGACGAAGCCGTGGACGAAGCTCTGCGAATGCTCTCATTTCACAAAATGATGAAACACATAGAAGTGGACCGAGTGCGCGGCGCCGAAACGGACAAGATTAGCGGAAGCAAAAAAGAGATCGTGCAGGCGGTGCTGAACATAACGATCAACGCCGCGCAGGCGATGAACGGCCACGGGAAAATCACCATAGCAGCGGGAAGAGATGACGGCGCCTGTTTGCTGCGTATCAAAGACAGCGGCCCCGGCATTCCGCAGACCGACATGTCGCGGATATTCGATCCGTTTTTCACAACTAAAGGTCTTGGAATAGGCACAGGACTCGGGCTGCCCTCAGCATACGGAA
>JAKLIR010000414.1 GCA_022709505.1 bacterium
CTCCTCCCATCCGATCCCGCGCTTCACGGCCCATCTCGCGCCGTTCTCAAGCACGCCTTCCATGTCGCGCCCGTCCAGCATTATGCTTCCCCTCGAGCCGACGCCGCTCGGCACGGACTTGAACAGATCGGCGCAGAGGTCCGGCGCGATACGCCTGACATCCTCCGATTCCACCCCCGAAGACAGCAGCCGAACCCCGCAATTGATGTCGAACCCGACTCCGCCCGGCGAGATCACTCCGTCGCTCACACTCATCGCCGCCACTCCCCCGATCGGAAAACCGTATCCGTAATGGATGTCCGGCATGGCGAGAGAGTACTCGATGACTCCGGGCAGCATGGCCACGTTCACAACTTGCGCGGGCGCATCGTCGCTCAAAAGATCCTCGAAAATCTCCGGCCCGGCGTATATCACGCCCGGGACTTTCATGCCCGGAAAAGAGGATTTCGGGATCTCGTATTTGTAATCGGTAACTTTCCTGATTTTTTTGGACCAGTCATCCATTAGTGATCCCCTGCTTCGCGGTGTCCGGCGCGGCGCCCGCGGCTGTCATATATCGAAGTAAATCTTCGTTTCATACCCGCCGAGCACTTTGTCTATGCTTAGAAGGTGGTGCGTGACTGCCTTTATCTCGGTCGCGGAGATAGCGCCTTTCATCCGTATGCCGCTGACAGTCGCGATCAGAACGACACCGCCGCCGGCGTCGTCCGTCAGTCGAAGCTCCACCTCGGGCGCGGTCGTGTAAAATTTCTTCACCTCGAACAGGTACAGTAATTCGCTCAACCAGTCAACGAGCAGCGATTCCGCGTCCGGCGCGGCGAGCTCGACGTCCATCCTCTCTTCCCACCCCTGCGGCTTGATGTCCGAAATTATCTCGAACATGCCGCGAGCCGCATCCTCGAACAATTTTCCGAGCGACTCTCCTCTGACCGCAAGCCCGACGTCGGCTCTATGATCGATAATCTCATAAGGCGCCATATCCTTGAATTATAACAGCCGGCCGGCGGAAATGCGCGGCCGCGCCCCGGCAGCGCCACTTTTTACGATTTTATCCTGCATCGGTGAGAAATCAGTTAAACTATCCGTGATGAAAAGAAAATCATTGCCGGCCGTACTCCTGCTCGCGGTGCTGCTCCTCGCCGCACCGGTTTTGTATTCGCAAGATTCCTATTCTCCTTCGAGCGAGGACGTGTGCGACAATGTCTGCTTTTCGAGAATCGACGACGGACTCTTCACCTGCCGGCAGGAGTGCCGCACGAGCAATTCCGTGAAGTTGCCGCCCGGCTTCGATTTCCTCGTGAAAAAAGTGCGCGAAAGGATTCAGCCGCCGCTCCTGAAATCGAAAACTTTCACACCGGCCGAACCCGCCCGCGGCGAACAACTGAAGGTGAGACTCACGCCTGCCGTGAACGATGTCTCGGTGTTGGCCGATCAGACAATCAAATTCCTCTATACCTCGGATCCGCCGTCGAAGTGGCTGCCTTTGGTCCCGGACTTCGATCCGGTAGCCGCGGTTTGGGACGTTTCATTCACGACTCCGGCGGATTCGGATATTCTGAACACCACGGTGAGGATCGGCGATTTCGACGGCAACACTTATATCGAAGCCTCCTGCCCGCTTCGGGACCCGAACAATACATCCGATCCGTGCTACTTCCCGCTGTCTGACGACGAGAGTTATGAAAAAATGCCGGAGTTCCACATAGACCCGGCTCTCGACTTGTTGTCCGCAAAGTTCGGAATGGACGACAGGCGCTTCTATTTCAAGGTGAAGACAAGGGGCGGAATCAAGAAGGGGAAACTCATCCCGAAAAGCGCTTACTACTACATGATAAGCCTCTACGACCCCGACCGTCCGACCGGAGTCGATCCTTACCACAGAACTTCATTTGTTTACTATTCGCCCAACTTTGACCCCAATTCACCCTGCAAGGCTCTCGTGAGGCGCGGCTCGAAATGGGTTTACGACGCAAGCCCGGTGCGGTGCCGTATCGAGAACGACACCCTTACTATCACCGTGATGCGGAAAACAATCGGCGCTCCGGTCTCCGGCCTTCTCACCATGTACGTCGCAACCGGCGTCATCTACGACGAGGACAACGGCATAATTGTCGATTACTCGCCGTCCACCGCGGTGAGAATAGACGGAAAACCGCTGAAACTGAAATAATCCCCGATGTCGAGTTGAAAAATGCGGGAAGTTAGAATTGAGTATCGACGCTTCTTCGCTCGATAAGAGGAATTCTGTGCGACTCCGGCTCGTGCGGCGCTTGCGCTGGAATGTAGCCGACCCGCGGGCTTCGCGGCGGCATCACCTGTTGGCTCGTCTGAACAGGTACGGCGTGGTTGCCGCGAGGAATCGATTGAATCGATGTGTATATGACGGACACGGCTTATCACTCCTTAACAACTTATTTAAATTCTAATACTTGAACCGGCGCGATGCAAGAAACGTTAACTCGCATTTTTCACCAATGTGGGTTAATTCCTCACATTGCCCCCTTGTGAATCCCCCTCAAACTTTTCGCGGTTTTATGCAACACCGCGCGGGGTTTTCAGAATGGAGACAAGCATGAAAAAGAGTTGCTGATAAGCAAACCAATTGGCGGGGCGGATTCATCATGTTACAATGGTAGTGACGCCATGGCAAGAATCTAACACATCCTCGACAACTTGGAAAACGTCTCGAACAACGACTTGTTACACGACATGAGGGACGCTTTATCTCTCTCGACGAGGCGAGAAGTAAAAGATGGAAACTACCATGAAAGGAAGAGGGGCGCTATGAGATATCAGAAATATCTGAAAAAAGGCGTGAAGATTTTTTTCAGGGTTCTCTTTCTGCTGATTTTCACGCCTATGTGCATCCATGCCGGATATCTTTTCGTTCAGTCTTTCATGAGGACGTGCAGTATCTATATTGCAGCGGATTTTATTCAGGATACCGCTAATTATTTCATGGGCGAAATTGGAAACAGGTATTTCGCATTAGATATCATTTATTATCTTAGCAGGGAAAGAGAGCCATTCTACCATGAAGACACTAATCATAATGATACATTCATGGATTTATTTACCAAATATCCTGAAATGAAGGAGGTCTATCTCGGCGCGCTTGTGGAAGCGATACTCGATAAAAAGACATCGAATTACAACAGAATTAATTTGATAAAGCTTCTCCAGAGGGCCGCGAGAGTCGATTTCGATGGAGACAGCGAAAAGGCTGAGGATTATGAAGATTTGAAACCATACACGCAGAAGGCGATCCGGAACATAGCGGACTGGTGGTCGAAACACTTGGAGGATAATGCGACCGCGTCTATCGCCGCCACCGAGAAGGACTACAAGTTTTCCCCTTTGCCCAAGAAAGCGCCGTGAGACGAGCG
>JAKLIR010000415.1 GCA_022709505.1 bacterium
CCATGAGGGAACCCAGCCGATTTCTCCGTTTCTAAGCTCAACAAGGAACCAACCGCCGCTTTGATCGCCGATCCATTTTACAACCGATCCTCGCGTCAGCCTGCCGTCCGTGGCGCCCGAACCCGCTTCCGAATACAACAGCGTTTCGCGGGATGTGATTTCAATCATGGGCTGCGGGTCCGAAAGTGAGCTGGAACAAAATAAAGCTATTGCCGCAACGGCAATGAACGCCAAAATCTTCATTTTACGGGTCATGAATCTATTCTCCATCAAAAAAACCGTACAATCAAGGCCATGAAGAGCGCGCGGGTGAAATTTTTCAAAAAACCTGTTTAATAGCTCTAATATCAGGGGATATAGATGACATAAAGGCAAACCATCCGAAAGGGTGGGACGCAAAGCCGACGGACCTAAGACGAAAGTTACGGTGGCCGGGCTGCCGCTGGGGCGGGCGTCATCGTTCACTCCCTCCCACCCCACATTAGAAAACCCTTCGCTGTTTGAGCGTGTTTCAGCGAGGAATAATCAGGAGGGCGCCATGAAAAATCCGAGACTGATGAAAACATCGAAAATCATGATCGCGGCGATAGCGTTTGCTTCTCTCGCATTTCTGTGGGGTTGCGGAGGAGGCGGAGGCGGAAGCACACAGTCAATTCTCCCGGTTCAGCCTGCTTCGCAAGACGACGGAGCGATGTCCGCGGCGGACGTGCAAATCCCGTACGACGTGGATGTGGAAGTAGCCGGCAGGACGGCCGACAGAGCGGCATACGACGCAGCGGCGATCTCGAACTACATCCTCGCCATGAGAGACGGCGTCGAAGCGCTTCCGGCGGAATCTTTCGTTCAGGCTTCCACAAGATCTCCCAAAGACTTCGAAATTAAAAGGAAAAGACTTCTCACTATCATTAAAGATATTACGAATGACGTCCGCAGAAATAATTTCAAACAGGCTTACACACGAACGGATAAGAAACTCATTCCCAGAGTCGATGGATGCGCCGGCGGGAATTCAAACGATGACTATCTCGCAAATTGCGCCGACAAACAATACGTGCTCGACGCCGCGGCGGACTTGAAAGCCCTCCTGAAATCCGGTTTCGGAAGAATGTCCAACATCGAAAAACGAAGACTCAGAACAGCCGTAGCTTCAATCCTGACTGATCTTAAAAGCTACGTCTCCGGAATCTCGGCGGGGGGTGGCGGCGGAACGACCGGCGACCCCAAAGCATTTCTCATGTCCGTTCTCACAACTGCTGCCAATTACGCTCTCGACGGCGCCCTGTTCGAAATGAAAGATGTCCTCAGTGCGAATTTCGTTCCATACGTTGACGGCGTCGGAACCGACGACTTGATCCTCCTCGACGAACCCGTGAGAATCGATCTCTACAATAAAGCAATAGCCATAATGGAAGAAGTAAAAGTATCTTCCATAACAATTGTTCCCGAAGAAAATGAAGTTTCGGTGAACGGAGTCGTCAACTTCACGGCTGAATGCACGTTCATGAGCGGAAACGTCGGGGATTGCACATCGAGAGTTACATGGGTTGTGAACGATCCGGCCATCGGCACGATCAGCGCTCAAGGCGCATTCACGGGCGCCGTGATCGGCACTACGACAGTTCATGCGGAATACCCGTGGGCTGTGAGCAACGAGGCGACAGTTATAGTGATAAGATAAAAGCAGGCCCTCGGGCCTGTCGCACCCTCTCAAAGACAAAAGCCGCCGACAGGCGGCTTTTGTCTTTGATCCGATTAATCCGGTATCCGGTATCGATCACTATCGCTCTATTTCCACTCGGCTTTCATTCCAAAGAAAAGAGGCCCGCCGACGCGGATGGTTTTATGCGTTCTTTGGATGAAGTCGTAAGCGGCATCCGGAATCTTCAGGTTTATCTGCTGGGCGCGCTTCGTTATCTTCCATCTCTCTTCGAGAGGAGATTCGCCCTCCGAGGCGATGTGCGCCTCAAGCTGAGAAACGAAACCTGTGATTATCAAGTCGATGAAGCGCAGATTGGTATCGATGGAATGTTCGTAAACAGAGGCGAACTTATCGCCGAGAGCCGCGGGGTCCGGCGGCAGCCCGTATATATTACCCTCGTGGACCCTCACCGTGTTCATGGCCGCGAGGCTGAGGATCGGTTTGCCTTCGTCCCAATTAAAAAGCGTGATTTCAGCGTTTTTCCCTGCCACATTCCCCTTGAACAGAGATATCTCGCCCGGTCCGAGCCGGTCTTTCCCGTCAACGGCGGTCGCCACCATCCCGCCGATCTCTTTTTGCAGTTCCTGAGATTGAGGATTCTTCTCGACTGAAATCATCTTGGCGAGTTCTTCATCCGTGAAGTCCATCTCCTCGTAAAATTGCGGATATACGAGAGACCTGAGATCCGTTGCGCCGGTCAGAATCATCGCCATCCGCTCCGCGCCGAAACCGATGTTGAAGACCGGAATGTCGATATCGTAGTTCTTCAGAGAGGACGGAGCGTAGAACCCGAGATTCCCGACCTCTATCATTTGATCCTTATATTTTGCGAAAACTTCCGTGTCCGTTTCGGGATCATAATACCTGCTCGCGACCTTCTTCTTTTTGAAGGTGCACTTTTCGAACCCCATTTTTTTGAGGATGTTTTCGACAAGCGCCTTGCCGTCCTCCATGGTGAGATTTTCGTCCATTACCACCACGGACGCCGAAGTGCTTTCGAAAAGGTGATGCGGATCCTGCCTTTGCTCTCTCCGGAAGCGGGAGCCGACCGAGAAGAGCTTTACGGGCAGCGGAGCGCGCGGGCGGAGCCTTTGAAGAACGGGGAACCAGTTGCTGGTCATGTGCGAGCGGAGCGTGCGTTTAGTGGGAACCGGCTTGAGCTCTTTGAACTCAGGGAAAACGCGGTCGAGCATTTCGGCTGCCTGATCCCCTGTTATTTTCAGCCTTAGAGCGAGTTCTTCGAGAAAATCGTCCGCCTCGATAACCGCCTCCTTGTACTCACGGAGAAGCGTTCGGAGCTCTTCCTCCCGGGAGAAGCCGGGAACGATTTCGTTAATCAGATCGAGTTTCGACTTGCTGAGTCCGATGTCCGCCCGGTCGAGACCCGCGATATAGAATACACGGTCGAGGATCAACGGGGCCTCCGGGCCGTACTGCTTGTAAACGTGGGTATCCTCCACGATGGCGGGATTGATCATTTCGTCGAGTCCGAGTTCGAGGAAGACTTCCCTGAAACGCTGGCAAATTTCCGCCACGGGATGTTCATGACCGTAGGACATGGCAAACTTGCCCGCTTTTTTGGGATCGACTTCAATCGCCCGGCTCAGTTCGCTCAGAGGGTGCCCCTTGCCGTTGAGTTGAAAAGATTTATACCACCCGAAAGGACACCTGATGAGGGGGTGC
>JAKLIR010000416.1 GCA_022709505.1 bacterium
CCTCGCCGTTTACGCCCCGCACGCCTCAAGCCTCAGCTATCAGTCGTGCATGACCATCCGCCAACCGACAAATCAGGTTCTCATGGACAGCAACAAAATCGCCTGCTCAACAGACGAAGCCTCCCGCCTTTGGATCAGACTCGATAAAAGCAACATCGGCCGCAACCCGAGCGGCTTCGTCCGCATCCTCGCCGCCGACGGCGCTTTTACCAACCTGACACCTCTCGCCGGAATATATTACGACTACACAAACGTCTCATCACTCGTGCTCAACGGACACTCTTTTATCGTTCAATGAAAAATCCGATCATCATATCCTCCCTTTTCGCGCGCCCGTACGAAAACATACCGGCTTCCCGCCGCATACGAAGGAGTTTCCAATGAAAGAAATCGATGCAAGAGGTCTCGCATGCCCGCAACCGGTGGTGCTCGCCCGCCGTGCGGTGGAATCAGGCGAAAAAGACATCCTCGTCCTCACGGACGACGCGTCTTCCGCGGACAACGTTTCGAGATACGCTCGAACGGCCGGCCTGAACGTAGAAATAAACACCGAAGGCGACACACAAAAAATCCGGATAACAGGGGAACGCATACAAGCCGGCGATGCCGCCGCGACACGACCCGCCGAAATATCGAATGTCGCCGGAAAAACGGTTATGATAACGGCTCAGTCCATCGGACGAGGCTCCGACGAACTCGGCGAAGTCCTCATGAAATTAATGCTCAACACTCTCGCGGAAAATGAAAAACTGCCTGATAAATTGATCCTCATGAATGACGGTGTGAAACTCGCCTGCGAAGGCTCGGAAGTGATCGGAGCGATGAACGACATCTCCGCCCGAGGGGTGGAGTTGCTCGTTTGCGGCACCTGCCTCAAGCACTTCGGGCTGATGGATTCCCTTCGCGCGGGGCGCGTCTCGAACGCCTACGACATCCTGAACGAGCTTTTGTCCGGCGACATACTGTCTTGGACCTGATTTTGTCGGTTTTTCGGCGATTTCCGCCCCTTAATGCCGAAAATCCCGCCGCAAGCCGGTTCCCGGCTAAAAAACAGAATCCATATTATTGTTGACGGGGGGAAAACCCCTGTTAGAATAATATGGTCACCGATATGAGACTTGACGGGAAACAATTTTCGCAGCCCACATTTTACGTGGATTCAGAGCCGGACTTATTAAGCGCGGTTGATGAACTCAGGCGCAGCAAAAGACTCGGCGTGGACACGGAAAGCAACAGCCTGTTCGCTTTCAAGGAACAGGTCTGCACAATACAGATCTCGAGTTCGCGCGCAAATTACATCTTCGACACCATCCGGCTGAACCACCTCGATCCCCTTTCGGAAATATTCTCGGACTCGAAAATAGAGAAGATTTTTCACGGGGCGGACTACGACGTCGGCCTGCTCAAGCGCGATTTCGGCTATGATTGCCGGCCGCTGTTCGACACCATGGTGGCCGCCCAATTTCTGAATTGCGAAAAAATCGGCATGGCGGACCTCGTGGAACGCTATTTCACGATCCGCCTCGAAAAAAAGTTCACGAAATCCGACTGGAAGCAGCGCCCGTTGTCCATCGAGCAGATCGTTTACCTCTGTCAGGATTCACAATATCTGATCGATCTCAGGGAATGCCTCTTCGCGGCGCTCGAACAGCGCGACCTCGTCGAGGAAGCCTTCATCGAGTTCCGCCACCTCGAAGACCGCCCTCCCCTCGAACCGGCTTACGAGAACATGACCCTCTGGGACATCAAAGGAGCTAAAGCTCTCGATGCAAGCGAACTGCCCGTACTTTTCGAGCTTTTCCAGTGGAGGCAGCAACGGGCGCGGAAGATCAATCTGCCGCCTTTCAAAATAATGAACAACTCTACGCTCATCGAACTTGCAAAACTCAAACCTCACAATAAACAAGAGATATTCACGATAAAAGGCATCACCACAAACGTGTGGCAACGGCACGGCCAGCACCTTCTGAACGCGATCAACAGAGGCGAGCGCCGGCCGGAGTCAAAAGTACCGCCGCCCAATAAAAACCACCGGCACGAAGGCCGCAAACCCGTTCACTGGAACGATCAGGAACTCGTTGACCGCCTGCGGAAATGGCGCATCGCCACCGCCGAAAAAAGAGGCATCCACCACCTCGCCGTGATCCCCGGCTACGCTCTCGAGGAGATCGCCCGCAAACGTCCGGCCTCCTTGGAAGCTATCATCGATATCGCCGGCGTCGGGAAAAAACGAGCCTCTCTCTACGGCCCGGAAATTATCGAAATAATCCGCTCCATCCCCTCAAGCAGATAAAATAAATAACGCCCATTGAAACCATCGTTCCGGCCCCTTTTTTCGTCATTCCGGTCCGAGCCCCACCGGGCCGTTGATTGCGCAGTGGTGTCGCACACGCCTTTTCTTAGCGTATCTTTTCCGTTCGTCATTCCGGTCTGAGAACCGGAATCCACGCGGGGACATGGAGGTCAGGGGCGGATTTTCGGGGCGTCCGGGTGTGAAGCGGCCGGGGGCGGAGGCCCACCGGGCCGAGACCCGGCGCTACAACAAAACGCAATGCAATTTGGGCCGCGGAGCGGCCCTGCCATACCGTTACGGCGCTGAACACCGTACGAGTAGAAAAATATGTGAGAAACATACAGATGGACGTTTTGGATTTCAGAGTGCGAAAATTCATTTTCGCTTTCATCGACGGGAATTTATTCCCGCGTAAGCAAAGCGGCATGAATCGCCGCAATCCAGATCAGTAAACATCATGAATCTTTATACAACTGTCCGCTTAGTCCTCGTTACGGTGCTCCGCAGTCACACAATTCCACGCCGGAAACGCCCGCACTCGCCTCACGTCGCTACTCGGAGCACCGTGACGAGGAACCTCTTTTCACTTTGCCTTTTAGTTGCACCGCCATTTTGTGTTAGAATGCAAATTGAATACATAATGATCCACTTGCGATGGGAGGTTCGGCCTACCCAAGAACGTTGAACCCCGGCCTTGCAGGTTGAAAGCGAATTCGGGTCGATAATAACGCGTCTCAAGAACCATCGGGCGGAATGACATTGATAAACAACATGGACATACCGATTGAAAAAATATCGAAATTTTGCGAAAAATGGGACGTCGCCGAATTTGCCTTATTCGGATCCGTCATCCGGGAAGATTTCAGCTCTCAAAGCGATATCGATGTCATGGTGACTTTCAGCCCGAACGCAAAAAGAACTCTTTTTCATTTGGGGCGGATGCGTGCTGAACTATCGGATATCTTGGGCCGCGGAGTGGAATCCGGCAGAAACCACATACGAAAAGACGAAATACTAAGAACCGCGAAGACGATTTATGTTGCGTGACAGGGAATATCTTCTGGACATTCTGGAATC
>JAKLIR010000417.1 GCA_022709505.1 bacterium
AGGCGCGTGGCTTTAGCGGCGCGGCGCCTCGGACGCGCGGTCAGGATAGGCGTGAACGCGGGCTCGACCGTTCACCGAGTAGGCGGAAAGCCCGGATCGGGCAGGGTGGATGTGATGGTGGAAAGCGCGGTAAGGTATGTCGAAACAGCCGAGCGCGCGAAACTACGTGATTACAAAATCTCGCTGAAATCGTTCGACGTGCCGGAGACTATAGAGGCGTACGGGCGGATGTCGAAGCTTACCGACGCGCCGCTGCACATAGGGATCACGGAGGCCGGGGACGCCGTTTCCGGCGCGGTGCGATCCGCGGTGGGCCTCGGGATATTATTGAATGAGGGGATAGGCGACACTTTGCGGGTGTCGCTGACGGCGGCGCCCGAAAAGGAAGTTCTCGCCGCGTGGGAGATTCTCGGAGCGCTGGGCCTGAGGCGGCGCGGCGTCGAAGTCGTGTCGTGCCCGGCTTGTTCGAGGACGGAAGCCGATCTCGAAAAAATCGCGGCTGAAGTGAAAATGAAAACCGCGGGAATTAAAGACGCGGTCCGCGTGGCGGTGATGGGCTGTGAAGTGAACGGACCGGGCGAGGCCGGGGATGCCGACTTCGCGCTGGTTATGAACCGGGCGGGGAACGCTTTTCTGTATGTGGGAGGCGACCGCGTCCGAGCCGTAAAGCGCTCCGGGTGCGTCTCGGCGTTGCTGGATGCGATGAAGGAAAAAAGAATCGAATGAAAAGGTGCCGAATGAAAGAATCGCGGAAGAGTCTGTGTGATAGTGTGAAACCGCCGGCTGTGAGTTGTTTTTCTCTGCTGTGCGCCGGCATGATCGCCGCCGCGTTGTTTCTGTATGTTTCACCGGCGGCCGCTGAGGAGGTCAACCTCGCCCCGAAGTGCAGGGTGATCGTTTCCTCCACGGCGAACCCCGCGTGGGACGCGCGAAATCTTGTTGACGACGACATCGGGCCCACGAAAGGTTGGCTCGGGGAGTGGAAAGCGGACGCGCAGCCGTGGGCGAAGTTCGTCCTTCCTTCTCCCGCGAAGATCATGGCGATCAGGGTTCTTCCAGCATCTTTTACCGAAGTCGGTTATAGAAGGTTCGCACGGCCGAAAAAAGTTACGCTGGTTCTTAAAGGCGACAAGGATCGGACGTTTGAAGCGGATCTGAAGGACGACGAAAACAGGTTTCAGGAAATAAAACTCGACAATAAGAAATATTATGAAATATCGATAATCATAACGGAGACGTATTCGAACGCCACATACCCCGGACAGACCGGGTTTCAGGAAGTGCAGATCATAACGGATTTCGAGGAAGAGGACACAGCCGCGCCGCCGGAAGAAAACTATCTCCCGAAGGACAGCTCAAACCCCGTTCAGGAAGCGCGAAGGATCCTCGACGCGAAGGAAGATGCTTCTCGCGACTCGAATGACGAAGACAAGCCGGGCGCAAAGCCATCTCCCAAAAAAGGGAAACTTACGTCCGACGAAAAAGAGATACTCGATCTGATCCGGGAATTGCTGGAGAGGCTCGAAAAGAAATTCAATGAGGACTGATGCTTCCGCGCCTCGGCGGAAGATCGAACCGAAATTAACTCTGGCTTAACCTGTTTCTTCTTTTATAATATCTGACGGGTGAATGGAAATGGCTTATTTTGATTATTATTGCGACAAGTGCGAGAAACAATTTGAAATCCAAGCGCCGATCAGCGACGACAGGAAATGGGTTAAGTGCCCCGATTGCGAGGGTAAAAATGTCCGGCGCGTGTATAGCAGCATAGTAGTACCGAAGAAGAGCAGCGGTTCAAGCGGCGGCTCGCACGGAGGCGGCTCCTGCGCGAGCTGCAGGACGCACAATTGCGGGAGCTGCGGATGAAGCGTAGCAGCGGCGCGGCGAAGATACTTCAACGATGGGAGAAGCGGAGATGCAAAAAAAACTGACGGGATTATTGTTGGCGGCATGCGTACTGTTTTCCACAACGGCTTTAGCGCAACTCGGGTATTCGATAAAGGAAATAAAGCAGCCCACTTTCGGGCAGCCGGAGTTTATTTTGCCCGGAGGCTCTTTTGAAATTTCGCTTGAGACGCCTGAAGCGGGGCGTGCTTCGGCGGTGGAACTCTATGCGTTCGACACCGGGCTTCCGGCGGCGACGATCACGATAGACGTCGCTCTTTCACAAGGGATGAACGCCGTGCCGGTTTCGCCGCCGGCATCGGTCGCCGCGGGCATGTACGATCTCTGCGTCGATTTCACATCAGGGAAAACACCGACCCGCGATTGCCAGAAGCACTCCGTGGTGGTCGTGGCTTCTTTCGACGCGCCTTTCACGGTGGCCCACATCACGGACTATCACGTGGGCGACCCCCGCGCGGAGAAACAGTTCCCCGGCATGGATATAACAAAAGTTCGTCTCGCGGCGCTCGATGCGGCGAACAAGCTTAAGCCCGCTTTCGTGTTGATCACCGGCGATGTGAACGCATACACCGAAAGCTATGAATGGTCTTACCCCTCTTCCGCGAAAGAGCTCATCGACCACCTTAAGGTCCCCATGGTCGTCATTCCCGGGAACCACGATTTCTATTCATGGAGCGGCGACGATGGAAAGATTACAATAGACGGGCGCGACTTCTGGCAACGCTATTTCGGGCCGAGACACCGGGTGCTCGACTACGGAAAATTCCGCTTTATATGCATGGACACCTACGAATGGCCCGCGAGTGCGAGAAACGACAACAAGGCATACAACCTGAAATCCGGGAACTCGCATACGTACAACGGCACTCTGAGTAAGGACGAATACGTATGGATGCGAACCGCGCTCGACGGCGCGGGAGACCGAACGCCGATTCTCGTCGCGCACCATGGGCCGCGCCAATTCGAAATGCTTGCTCAACAGTGGTGCAAAGAATGCCTTTCTCAGAGCAAAATCATGTCGATCATCAAAAAATACAACGTGCCGCTCTTTATATACGGCCACATACATTCCAGCACGGACGTCACGGAAGGGAAATCGAGGTTTATTTCGACCACATCCACCGGGAGCGACACCGGCGCCAAAGAACTCTGGAGCATAAGAGAATTCGATTTCAATCCCGACCTGACGTTCGACACGCGCTTGATAAAACTGTTCGACACGCCGCCCATGAAGAAGTGAATCGAGAGTTGAAAGCCGAACGCAGAATCGTTTTGATCGAAACAGCGAGCGGGACCGCCGCCGAGAACATGGCGTTGGACGAGGCGTTGTTCGGCGCGGTCGAGCAAGGAGCGCACAAGCCGTTCCTGCGTTTTTACACGTGGTCTCCGCCCGCGGTGACCATCGGGTACTCCCTTGATGCGGCGGCCGAGGTTGACCTCGCGGGCTGCGCGGCGGCCGGAG
>JAKLIR010000418.1 GCA_022709505.1 bacterium
CTTGGAACCGACGACCATGTTTTTCAAGTCGTCCATCGAGGTGAACTTCCCGATGGTCCGGACCGAGTATTCCGTGCCGAAAATCGAAAGTTTCCCACCCGGCATGTTCGTGTTGATCTGACCTAATTTGTCGAGAAGTATCTTCAGCGGTTCCGCGCCGAAGAGTTTCAGTTGCTCGGGGTCCATGTTGATTTCGACGCGTTTGTCCGTGGCGCCGGTCATCACGACCTTTTTCACACCCGGCCGAGATTCTATCGCCTTTTTGATCTTAGCGGCGTAACGGCTCAACTCGTACTGCGATCGCCCGCCGCCTTTGAATCCGAGGAACATCATGGGAAGATTCTCGAAACTCACTTCCTGAATTATCGGTTCCATCGCCTCTGACGGAAGCGAAGATTTGATTTCCGATATCTTTTCACGGAACTCTTTGAATTTCTCTTCTGGTTTCACATAGTCTTTGAAAAAAACGACTGTCAGGGAAACGTTCTGCCATGAGGAAGACGATACTCTGTCAATGTCGTCGAGCTCGGCTATTTTCGACTCGACCGGGTTCGTTATGAGACTCTCGACCTCCTCGGGCGCGCCGCCCGGAAGCGGAACGGCGACGAATATCACCGGCGCGCTTACTTCGGGGAGCGTCTCCACTCGAAGACTCATGAAAGAATGAACTCCGTAAATTATGAGAAGCAGGATAAGGACGAATGTGAAAATGCGTTTTTTCAGAAAGAACTCATTGAGTACCATGCAAGCCTCCCCAAGTTCACGTTGCCGGCCGGCGCCGGAACCACTCATTCGATAACTATTAATGATAGAGAGGAGTCAAGAGTACGGCTCGCTCTCACGACACATACACGACCCGCATCGCCTCCTCGAGAGAGGTGATGCCTTGAATGATCTTTTTGATAGCATCCTGCTGCAGGGTTTGCATGCCTGTTTTTATGGCGAGTTCCCTGAGTTTCACGCTGCTGACTTTCCGGACGATCATGTCTTTGAACTGATCATTGATCGTCATGAGTTCGTAAATGCCGATTCTTCCGCGGTAGCCGATATCGTGGCAGAACTCACAGCCGCCGGGCTTATAGAATGTAAGATTTTTGCCTTCCTCGACCGGTATGCCGAGCTTGTTCAACTCGGATTCCGTCGGTTTATAAGGAACCTTGCATTCCGGGCACAGAACCCTCGTCAAGCGTTGTGCAAGCGCACCTATCATCGATGAAGACACGAGGAACGGCTCTATCCCCATGTCGATAAGCCTCGTGGATGCGCTCGGAGCATCGTTGGTGTGTAGTGTGCTGAGAACAAGGTGGCCGGTGAGCGCCGCTTGTATCGCTATTTCCGCGGTCTCTTTATCCCGGATTTCACCGACCATTATCATATCGGGGTCGTTACGAAGGAACGACCTCAGAGTGTTTGCGAAGTTTACATTCGCCTTGGGATTCACCTGAACCTGATTGATGCCTTCGAGCATGTATTCGACGGGGTCCTCGACGGTGAGGATGTGGCGCGAAACCGAATTGAGCTGGTTCAAGGCGGAATAAAGAGTGGTGCTTTTCCCGCTTCCCGTGGGGCCCGTGACAAGCAACATGCCGACCGGGCTGTGAATGAGAGATTCGAATTCCTTTTGAACTTCCGTGCTGAAGCCGAGCCTGTTCAAGCCGATGAGGACGCTGCTCTTGTCGAGGATTCTGAGAACGATTTTTTCGCCGTGCTGCGTCGGGTAGGTCGAAACACGGAAATCGAATTCCTTTCCGCCGACGAGAAGGTTAATGCGCCCGTCCTGCGGGACACGTTTTTCCGCTATATTGAGGTCAGCGAGAACTTTTACGCGGGATAAAAGCGCCGCCTGTATTTTCTTCGGCGGCTTCATCGCCACGACCAACACGCCGTCAACACGATATCTCACCCTGAGTTCCTCGCGCATCGGCTCGATATGAATGTCGCTCGCCCGGCTGTCTATGGCCTGAACTATTATTGCATTGACCAGCTTTACTATCGGCGAATCCTCGGAAAGTTCCTTAACGTTCGACACAGTAATATCATCGTCGGCATCGTCGTCGAGCCTTTCCACGGAATCGGGGTCTATGCCGAGTTTCTGAAGGCTTTCGATTGCGCGCTGCGTGCTTTCATCCACTCCGTAGTTCGCATGAACGGCCAAGAGAAGCTGTTCTTCCTGTGCGAGAACCGGCACAACTTCGAGTCCGGTGGTCAACTTGACTTCGTCTATGGCGAAAACGTTCAGGGGATTCACCATGGCGAGCACGATCTTGCGCTTGTCCTTGCTGATCGGGATCACCTTGTGCCTCTGCGCCACGTGAGGCTGGAGCGACTTTGCAATGACCGGCACGATCTTCACGCGGGAAAGGTCCACGAACGGGACCCCGAGCTGCACCGCGAGCATCTTAAGCACATCGAGCTCGGTCACGAAGCCGAGGTTGACCATGATGCGGCCTATCTGCTCGTTGGATGTTCTCTGGACATCGAGAGCATCTTGGAGCTGATCTTCCGTTATCAGCCCGTTGTCTATCAGCAGTTCGCCGATACGTTTTCTTTTCGTCGCCGTCTTAGCCATGTTTAACCGATAGCGGTGCCCGTGTCGAAAAGCACCCTCATCGCTTCCTCTATGCTTGTTACTCCGGAAATTACTTTCCTGATACCGTCCTGCTGCAAAGTGTACATACCCAAATCCAGAGCCTTCCGCCTGATCTCCGGCGCGGAGGCTTCGTTCGAAATCAACAATCTCATTTCGTCGTCGATCTCGAGAAGTTCAAAAACGCCGACCCGGCCCATGTATCCGGATTCCCTGCAGAACTCGCATCCCTGCCCTCTGTACAACTTAGTGCCGGGGGGAATGCCGAGCCGCTGAAGCGATTCCGGCGGCGGGACGTAATCGATTTTACATTCGGGGCATATTTTCCTCACAAGCCTCTGTGCGAGGATGCAAATGACCGAAGAAGAAACGAGGAAAGGCTCCACTCCCATGTGGAACAATCGAGTGATCGTGCTCGCGCTGTCGTTGGCGTGGATGGTGGCGAGCACGAGATGCCCCGTGAGGGACGCGTGCACGGCGACCTCGGCGGTCTCTTTGTCTCGAAGCTCGCCGACCATGATTATGTCAGGGTCCTGCCGCAACATCGAACGGAGCCCGCCCGCGAACGTCATTCCGGCTTTGACATTCACCTGCGCCTGCGACACGCCCGCAAGCTGGTATTCAATGGGGTCTTCTATGGACGTGATGTTCTTCGTCACATCGTTGATCTCGTTCAGAACCGCGTAAAGCGTGGTCGTTTTCCCCGAGCCGGTGGGTCCGGTCGAGAATATGATTCCGTACGGTTTCGAGATTGCCTTGTGGAACTTCACGAGAT
>JAKLIR010000419.1 GCA_022709505.1 bacterium
GCCGAAGCCACCGCTGCTTCATACCCCACTCCGAATTCCTCGAGAGTGTCTAAGCAAACCGACATCTCCTTAAGGTCTGAATCGCTTCCCATTATCACCGCGACTTTCGCGGGGGCGGTCTTCCTCGTCGCCATTCTGCGTCTCCTTTTCGCGTTCCGGATCACTCCGAACCACGGATCGTGTTAATCTTGGATTTCTTTATAGGTTTTTCCCTGAACCCGGCGCCGCTTGAAACTCTCACCTTCACCGAGGTCGTCCCCTCGAGCACCCACGCCGTCCGCTTCTTGGCCCTATCATCCGCTTTTTCGTCGCCGTCTTTGTCCGGCCCTTTGTTTTCTCTATCGGCCCCGAACCCGAGTGATGTTATGTCGGCGATCAACTCGTTGTTGAGGTCCCGTTCCATAAGTGTTTTAACGACGTCCTCGAAGGCTTCTTCCTTGTCCTCTTTCATGTTCCCACCCTCGTCCAGATCGTCTTCCCTCTGCTGCGGGCCTTCCACTTTCACGTCTATGAGATAATCCACGGGCGTGAGAGGAGTGAAGCTCTTCGTGCCGGAGAAGATGTTGATGATCGCCTGCCCGTCCGGCATGTCGTCCGGGACTTTCAGGAAAATTTTTTCCTCGATGGGGTCTTTCCTATAAGGGCGCAGCCTGACGTTTAGTTCGAGTTTCGCGCCCGGGCGGACTACCGGGATGGATTTTTCGCCGGCGCCGGTTTTCGGCTGGAAATCGGATGTCTGTGTGTGCGACTGCCCGGCGGCTTTTCCGACGTTTTTAATTGCTGCGTCCGCATCGTGTGATGAGGGTGGTTCGTCGGGCTCGGGATTGGTGTCTTCCATTTCGATGTCCGGAGCGTCGCCCATATCGTCCGGCGGTTCGGGTGGAATTTTCGGAGCTTTCAGCGTGCCTGTCGCGGGGCTTGTGTCGCTGACGGGCGGCTCCGCCCCGGAGGCTATTTCCGCTTTTTCTATAGATGCATACGAGTGCGATGAATCCAGTTGAACGTTTATGTCGAGAGCCGAGATATCCGCTTCCCGGAACCTGTTATCGTGGAGAAGGCCGAGAGCGTTCACTATGTCGGACATCGAGCGCGCCGAGATGTCGAATCTGTCGTAGAACATGTTTTCGCGAGTTATAGGATTGTCGTATCCGTCGCATTTTATAGAGAAGGACACGACCGCCGCGCCGTTTCCGATGCGGTCTATCGTGTTGTCGAAGCTCTGTAGAACGGAGGTGACGATGAGATTGATCAGTATGTCGTCGTCGCGCACGATGTTGAAAGAGAATTTGCGCACCCGATCGATATCTCTGTCTGTTACGGTCACCTTCACGGGCATGAGTTTGGGGAAGACGCCTATGCGGCCGAGCAGAGCACTGCCCCTGTCTTGAAGGACCGCGCCGCGCAACCTGCCGGTGGAGCTCGCCTTGAAAGGCATGTCCGCGCCGCGCACTATCGCATGCACGTAAGCGTCCGCGAGGAGGTAGTTGACTGCGCCCTTCCGGAAGAAGGGATGCCCGAACATAAGGACGCGTTTGCCATCAACCGCCGTCACGGTCCCCACGGCCGAAATGTCGATGTCGCCTCTGACGAGCTGAACCGCAACCGAGCTGCCGGGCTCGATATTCTTCGCCGGGGCGCTGTTAGCCGCCGCGGGTGTTGCTCCGGGCGAAAGGGCGGCCGGAACGATGTCGATCCCCGCGCTGTCGAAGAGCCGTTTGAGAATCGGGAACGCCCTCGGGCTCACTCCTTGAACCGAGACCGGTGCGAGAGCCATCCTCGCGGTCAGCACTCCCGGCGCGGCGCTTGCATCCCCTTGCGCGGAGGAGTACCGGATCGAGTCGTAGGTTTTTCCCTTGATTTTGATCTTCTCGTCGAGCTTCAGAATGCGGGATTCGGCCGGCTTGTCGTAATCCGCCGTCTTCAACATGCTTTCGTACGGTGTGACTCCGCCGAGGCTGTGGTCCGTTTCAGGAAAAGTCACGGCGAGCGCGCCTATCAGGCGGTCCTTGATGTAAACCGGCGAACCGCTCATCCCGAGCGAAATGCCGCCGTACGTATCCACTTCCGGCCCTGTCAGTTCTATGAGTATCATCGGTCCGCCGGACATACCAGCGTTCTGCATGATACCGCGGACCTTAATCGGGAACTTTACTACTTTAAGTCCTTGAAAGACGGTCTTTCCATATCCCGTCATTCCGGCCTTGACTTCCGTTACCGGCATGTAGTTGACGGATGCCCGGGCTTGGCCCGATGCACAGGCTGCGATTATAACAAGCAGAGCGGCCGAGAGTTTCCTGATGTTCGAAAAACGGATGATAATTTCCTTCATTATAAGAATTTACCGCCATACTTAGAATGTAGAAAATACATTATACATTGGTTTAAATATAAAACAAATGGGAAATATGCGGTTTCAGCCTTTGATTACGATGATCGGCCGCAGGCGCGCCACAGGGGAAGCGAGACCCGCTCCGATACAAGAGGCCACTACGTACTCCACGTTTTTATAGGCTTGAGGCGCTTCTTCGAGGATCGAATTTTTGGACGCCGCCCGCAACGTCACCCCGCGCTCGGCGAGTTCGTCGAGGATCCGCGCGGAAGTGAACTGGGATTTCGCCGCCGTGCGGCTTTTCAGCCTGCCTGCTCCGTGGCAGATCGACCCCCATGTCTCTTTCATCGCGAGTTCCGTTCCGAGCAGCACGTAAGAGCATCGTCCCATGTCTCCGGGCACTATCACCGGTTGCCCTATTTTGGCGTATCTCGATGGTATTTCCGGCCGTCCCGCCGCGAATGCGCGGGTCGCGCCTTTTCTGTGAACGCAAACCCGGACGTTCCCGCCGCCGACCTCGTGCTCTTCGATTTTCGCTATGTTGTGCGCCACATCGTACACGAGCCTCAGACCGAGCCTTTCCGCGGGCGCCCGAAATGCGCGCTCGAATACTCCGCGCACTAAGCCGGCGAGACAATGCCTGTTCGCCCAAGCGTAATTCGCCGACGCGCTCATCGCTCCGAAATAGGCTTTTCCCTCCGCGGAGCCCACGGGGGCGCAGGCAAGTTGCCTGTCCGGCGGCTCTATTCCGTATTTCGCGGCCGCCTCTTTCATTCTTCTGATGAAGTCCTCGCACACCTGATGCCCGAGCCCGCGCGAACCGGAATGGATCATCACGGCCGCCGCTCCGCGCTCGAGCCCCATCACCCGCGCCGCTCTCTCGTCGAAGATTTCTTCCACCTCCTGTATTTCGATGAAGTGGTTCCCTGAGCCCAGCGTGCCGAGCTGATCACGCCCGCGTTCGCGCGCCCGCTTGCTCACCATTCCCGGCGCTGCGCCCTCGAGAGCCCCGCCTTCCTC
>JAKLIR010000042.1 GCA_022709505.1 bacterium
TGCCTTCCCCGAGGGATCGGATCCCAGCGGGTTCATGACGGTGGGTTTTTATAAAGACACGCCGGCGCTGTACAAGGCGTTTTTCAGGCATGGAGTGGATATAAAAATCAACTACATGCACGACTGCCAGAATTTAGGGATAGGGCTCGGTGCGGAACGGTGCGGGCCGGTGTCAGGTGAGATTTTCCATGTGCCGAACAGTGTGGGTTTCACCGAAAACGGCTTCCGCCGGTACATGGACACCATCCGGCGCGTGATGAAAAGTGTATCCGATGCGCCGAGTCTCCACACCCGTACATAATCTATTCAACCCCGAACATTCACCCCCTGACATCCGTGTCCACGTGGATTCCGGGTCTCAGCCCGGAATGACGAATGAAAGGAATGGCCTCGTTCCTTCCAAGTTATACTCGTTCCGGTGCTCCGCGCCGGAACGCATGGAATGACCGCTCCGCGGTCACAAGGCACACGACCGCAATGCCTGTACTTGTATTGCGTTAAGACGCAACGAGAGAAATCATTCCAACCGCTATCTTCATTCCGGTCTTTATCTTTCCATCGTCACAATTCTATCTTTTTCGGCATTTACGTTTCTTTTCGTCGTCATTCCGGACGGAGATCCGGAATCCACGGGAGACAGGATGTCAGGGGTAGCATTTTAGGGGCCGCCGGGTGCGGAGACCCGGCGCTACATAAAAGCGTTAATACGCAAAGTATCAAAGCGCGGGCGGGAAGCCGAGTCACGGAATCCACGAGGGAAAAGGATGTCTGTGAAGGTGAATCTCAACATTCAGAATTTCAAATGGTAATAGATAAGTTTGAGATATTCGTTTGAGACCATGATGAGGCCTTCTTCTTCCCGCCACCACGAGTCCGGCCTGATTATCGGGTGAGGGGTGGGTACGTAGGAAAATCGGTAGTCGCCGTTTCCGAAAACTTTTTTCACGGAGAAGCGGATCCTGCGGGTGTGGAACGGTGAACTGACGAGGATTGCGGATTTCCAGCCGTTCGAGTTCATCAGCTTTTTCAGGGCGGTCACTTCCTCCATGGTGCTCGTGCCGCGCCAGATTTGGATAATCTTCCCGGCGGGGACGCCGTGGCGAAGGAGCACTTTTCTGTTTATTTCACCTTCGTTCACTACTTTGCCGAACGCGAGAAGGTCGTAACTTATGAGTACGCCGGCCACGGCGACTCTCGGGGCGTAGCCGCGCTTGAAAAGCTCTGCGCCGTAGGCGGGCCGCTCGGAAACTCCGCCCGCGAAAACGTATATAACATCCGCGCGGCGCGGGGGAGTCCGGACCACCAGCCAACGCCCGGCGGCGGTGAGTATCTCGTTTCTCATCAGAAAAACCGCCATGCCTGAAATCAGGACTATCATTATGAAGATGAGAATTTTCGCAAATGGTTTTTTCATATAGTTCTTCGATTAATCATCGGGTCATTTGAACGACTTGTCCACCGCGCGCCGGAGTTTTCGCAGATTACGCCGCGCCGATTTGGAAGCTTTTGACGCGGCGATACGAGCGATGGTGGATAGCGAAATCCCTTCCTGCTCCACGCCGAAGGAGTTCGCTCTGACCGAGTCCGCGACTATGTCTTTCGGCGCGCCGGCTATGCGCGCGAGACGCGTTATCATTTTTTCGTTCGTGCCGAGTAATTTGAGGAGCCGTTCTTCTATTTCAGCCGGATCGGGCGGACAGCCGTGAATGAATACGCCGCAATTCTTGAAATCCTCCGCGCACAGACCGGCCACGAGCGTGTTCTCGCCGTGTTTAATCTTCTCCGGTTCTATTGGAGCGCCGACTATGATGGTCAGGCCGCTCTTGGGGAAGTCCTTGTTTTCGAGCCATGGTTCGAGCGACTGACGAAGTAGTCCCACACACCCGGCGGAACAGTAATTCTTCGAGCCGCCTATGACCCGCATCGATTCGTTTAAATTCTCGATGTTCCATTCCGCGCGCCGGAAAGGCCGCTTGTTTTCGAGAGCGTCCGCCGGTTCGACGGGTATCGATTTTACGCCGATCGGAACGGATTCCCGATCCGAGATGAGTTTCAAATGATCCACTCGCCATGGTTGGATGCCCGCGATGTGCGCCGCTGCGGCGTCCACGTGCAGCGTCTCCGAGCCGCCGATCATCAGCCCGAGCGTGCGCGGCGTCGTGTAGAGCGGGCCTTGACCCTCGCCGCATACCACCGCGTCGTATATCACATAGTCGGGGCGCTTTGCTTTGTACAGGTCTGCGAGCTTGCCGTTCAGCCGGTAGTCGTGAAACCGCAGCCTTCCTTTCGAAGGGAGGAGGTACAGCATGGTGGCGACCGACGTGGACATCTCGGTGAACAGGTTCGTTTTAAGCTTGGGAAGAGCGATGAAAAAGTCGCAGTTTTTAAATTCGACCGGTACGCCGAATTCCTCTTGCACCAGACACGGGAGCGCCGTGATTTTCGCTCTTTTTGCTCTTTCGACCGGAACGATCGAGGCGGATTTCCCGAGGCGGCTCGCCTGTGCGCGAGAGAACTCCGTCCCTGAAAGCTCCGACCCGAACGACGTGGGGTCGGCAACATGGATCGACGCCGGCTTCATGGAAGCGATCGCCTCGACGACGCCTATCACGAATTCCGGGTGAGTCCCGACGTCGTCGCGGTCGAACGAACGGTCCGCGTTGAAAAGCACGAAAACTTTTTTACCGCTGAGTGAAACACCGTCGGCGGCGAGGATCGATTTCGCGCGCTCCGAGACCGCTCCGGCGTCGTAGTCCGGCGTTTGAATGAACCGAACGTATTTCCTCTCATTCATATCAATCACTTAGTTCCGGCTCGGCAAGCTATTATGTCGTTGTTGAAAGCCATCGAGCGCTCGATTCGCGCCCCCTCGCGAACCGCGGTTCCCGGAAGGACGACGCTGTCGCTGATCTTCGCCCCGGCGCTAATTTCGCAGCCGGCGTAAAGAGCGGCGTTCGGGCCTACGGAAGCGCCGTCTCCTATTGACAACTCACCTTCCGAGTAAACGGGTTGCAAAAAACACGGAGCGGGTTCCGCGAGCCGAGCCGCGCAATTCCTCCGCGCTTTCTCCGTGCCTCCTCCGGCGAACACGTCGAGGTGCGCTTGCAGGTATGTCTCGACGGTTCCGATGTCGTTCCAATAGGTGTCCGCCGGGAATGCTGAGATCGGATCGTCGTTTTCGAACAGCAGCGGTATTATCCCGGTTTTGAAATCGAAGAAGCTGTCGCGGGGTATGTATTTGTCTATGATTTCCGGGTTGTAAACAAAAGCGCCGAGGTTCACATATTCGGAGAGCGGCGGGCCGTTCCAAGCCGGTTTTTTCCAGACCTGCCGGACGCGGAAGTCCGGATCGACTCCGATGGAATGGAGTTCGGGCCGTTTTTCTACTTTGCCGACCGCGAGTGTGAGCGCCGCGCCGGTCTCGACGTGCCTTGAGTAGAGCGCCTTGAAGTCCAAATCCATTACGACGTCTCCGTTGACCACGAGAAAAGGCGCGTCGCCGAGAAGAGGAAGCGCCTTGCGCAGCCCGCCGGTGGGACCGAGTATCTCCGGCTCGCTGCTGTAGCGGACGGACATTCCGAAAGTTTTATTCCCGACATGGGAGACGATTTTATCCGGCAGATGGTGGAGGTTGAGAACGACTTCCGTGACTCCGGCGTTGCTGAGAGCTTCGAGCGTGTAATCGATGATCGTGCGGCCGAACAGCGGCAGCAGGGGTTTGGGCGTGAAGTCGGTGAGCGGCCTCAGTCTCGTCCCAAGTCCGGCTGTCAGCACCATGGCTTTCATGTCATTTGATCTCCGGCGTGTATTTCGAAAGCGTTTCATGGAAGCGCCCGAGTTCGGGCCGCCGCTCGAAAGCCGTTCTCACGCGCGACAGGCATGGAACGAAATATTTAAGGTATCTGTTTTTCATTTTCACGCAGTCGAGGTAGGCGAAAGAGCCGGCTGCCTTTATGCACCTCTGTATTGTCATGTAGTCGAAAATCTCGGTGAAAAGCTCGGGGTCCTGTTTAATCCCGTAGAGCGAATCGAGAGTTTCGAGGCAGTGGCGGCAGAGAGGCTCGCAGGCGTCTTCAGGGACCGGAACGTAGGAGTCCATGACGAGCGACACGAGGTCATATTGGACGGGGCCGAGGCGCGCGTCCTGAAAATCCACGAGACACAGACGGTCGCCGGGCGCGACCATGATGTTCCGGCTGTGATAGTCTCTGTGGTTCAGATAGAGCGCATGCCCGGCGAGCTTTTCCGATATTGCGAGAAAACCGCTTTTGATGATCCGCTCGTCTTCTGGCGAAACGGACGCGGCTTTATAGTTCAGCAGGGCGTGATCGTAAAAGAAGTCGAACTCGAACATGAGCTTTTCGACATCGAACGCGAGAGAGAACGACACGCAGGAATCGTCGCGCAGCCGCGTGGCTTCCACCTGAATCCGCAGCATAAGGTCCACCGCTTTTTCGTACAGGGAGTCGAAGCGGGGCCTCGGGGCGCCGCGCACGGCGTCTTCGAGCGTCACGTCTCCGAAGTCCTCGATGAGGATGAAACCCGAGGCGAGGTCGGTGTCATAAAGAGCGGGGACGGGAAGCCCGATTTTCTCCATGAAACGCCGTACGTTAAGGTAGGGCAACTCCCCGTCGGTCCATGGCTGCCCGAGTTCCATCAATATAGCGGACGAATAGCCTTGCGGCGACGCGCCGACGAACGAAATCCTGTGAAAACTCCTGTCGGAAGCGTCTCCCGCGAGCTTATCCAGCCGGAACTCGGCGCGTCCGTGTTTTCTTTCTACGAATCTCTTTACCCGTTGTTCAAGCGACATCGTTTCACCCGTTTCATATTGTATCATCATTCAGCATTTTAAAAACCCCGAGGCACCTCTTCATCGCGCTCTCGGGATCGACCGCCTTCCGGGGCTCGAAGCAGAAAGTACCTTCGTAGCCAGACTTCTTGAGTGCGGAGAAAACCGTTTTCCATTCTATGTCGCCGTCGGTCGGGATGAGGTGATCGTCGCGCACGCCGTTGTTGTCCGAGGCGTGGATGTGGATCAGCCGCTGTCCCGCGGCTTCAACCGCTTTTGCCGGATCACCGCTTATGTTTGCATGCGCGATGTCCAAGCAGATGCCTACCCGCGGTGGCGCGGTTGAAAGGAGATTCGACAGGAAAGACGGTTCCGAAACCGGTGAAGCGACATTTTCGAGGGCGAGATTCAC
The DNA here is from genome assembly GCA_022709505.1 of bacterium. Taxonomy (GTDB): domain Bacteria; phylum UBP15; class UBA6099; order UBA6099; family UBA6099; genus JAKLIR01. The sequence goes on from JAKLIR010000042.1 coordinate 5,205, forward strand.
TCCGGAGGGAAGATGCGGTGATACTGTCGCCATGAATGAAGCGAGGTTGGAAACGATCTCGCCTGACATGGGATCTCCGTACTTTCCGCAATGTAATACGACCAGCGGCGCGCCGACAACGGCCGCGGCGGCGGCCGCCGCGCGGCAGAGTCTCAATGCTGCTTCGAAAACTTCATCATCTCCGGATGTTATGGATAGAGTTCTTTTCTTGCCTCCGGCGGTTTTGAAGAGATAGGGAGCGTGTAGGGAGGCGGCCTTGACGCCCGAGGCTTTCAGCGCGGACGCCAGACTTTCCGCCGCGGCGGCGTCTTCGACATCGAAATGAGGCGGCATACCGTAAATCTCGACGAGGGAGAAACCAGCGCCGGACACGCAGTCCAGTAGGCCGGCGCCGATGGGAACGTTCCCGAATATCTGTGTGGAGATACAGGGATACATAATTTATGGACGTGCCGCTCCTTTTACGGACGGCGTTTTATCGTTGTTGAATCCGGATCCGCCGGACCGGTCACTTCGACGGCATCGAGAAAGAGAGCGTCTTGGCGAAGTAGCCCGGATCGACTTCATCGAGGAGCTTCGCAATGTCTCCCCTGATCCTGTATTTCATTTCGGCGTAGGTCGCTGTTTTTTTCTTGGCGAGCGCGGAGGCGAACTCGATGCTTTTGGGCAGCAGCTCGTTTTCGGGGAACAGCCTGTCCGCGAAACCGATTGCGGCCGCTTCCGGGCCTGTCATGCGGCGTGCGCTGTAGTACAGCTCCCTGAACCCCTGTGAGGTCATGGTCGCCTGACAGATCGCGATCATGCCCGGGAGCAGCGGGATATTGATATCCACTTCCGGGAGGCAGATCCACCCGCGGTCCTCTCGCATGAACCTGAAGTCCATGTGGGCCGCGAGGAAGAGCCCGCCCGCGAACGTGTGCCCGTTCAGAGCGGCTACGATCGGTTTGGGATATATGCAGACCCGCTTATACATGAGATTGATGGTTTTCAGATAGTTCATCACGGCCGCGGGATCCGCCATGTTCATCATGATCCATTCGAGATCGAGCCCGTTGGAGAAGAATTTCGGGTTCGCTCCGGTGAAAACGATAGCGCCGACGGCGGGGTCCTTCTCGGCGGAATCGAGTGTCGCCAGCACTTCCGACATGAAGTCGGGATGAAACCTGTTTTCATCCTTGTAGTTCATCGTCAGAAGACCGACTCGGTCGTTCACATCAAAAGTCACATAATTCATTCGAGATTTCCTTTCCGGCCATTGCCTTCGACTTAATTACGTACGCACTGTTGCGGTTCCGGAGCGGCGCCCGGATGCAGCGCGTTCACATGTTGTACTTTTTCTTGGTTTTCTCGTAACTTTCGATCCAGTTCTTTTCAAGATTCGGCCATATCGCTTTTTCTATGATCTGACCGAAAATCGGGATCTTAATTTCGAGAACGCCGTCGCAGAACTGCGAAGTCTTGTTCGGGCCTTTCTCGGCATAGCTCCAGAATCCCTTGCATGAGAACACGTTTGAAAAGTAGTTTGGCTTGATCTCGAAGTTGTATCTCTTCGTCGCCGGCTCCCAAGTGCTGATTTCCCGCCATGTGAGCATTTCGGGCTTGAGAAGGTGCTGAACGGCTTTCGGTATCTGACCGTGCGCGCAGAATTCCATTTTCACGTGGATCTTTCCGTCCGGATAATCTTTTCGTTCCACCAGCTTCACCGAAGCGACGTTGGACATCGATTCCTTGAAATACTCGACGTTGCCGATGTTCTGATAGACGCACACTTCGAGAGTGCGGGCCATGTCGGCGTCGAAAACATATTCTGCTTTAAGCTTCATAAGACCTCCCGTCGGCTGAACGCCGCTCTAATCAGCGGCGGAATTAGACCGGATTTTTCACGAGAAAAATCCGGAAAATCGTAAAAAGGGCGATCCACGACGGTGCATCATCGATTCGAACCCGGTCACGTACGAAACGGTAAGTTCCCTTGTTCTCGCTCGTTGCGCCTTGTAGCTCATCTCTTTTTCCGATATCAACCCACATTGGTGAAAATGCGAGTTAGTGTAATATACAATAGTTTTGAGAATTGAGGAAGATATTTAGAGGCTCTTAGTTGCTTGCGGAAGCGACTTTTTCACACAAAATCCTGAACGCCGCGAGAGCGGGGGGGATTTCGAGCAGGAACGTCTGATGGATGTATCGGGGCAGCGGTTCAACAAAGATGCTCGTGATCGACATCTGGTACAAAACGACGGCGATGCAAAGGAAGGCCGCGTGCCTGCGTCCCGGAATGCGGCGAAGGAAGAAACCGCACATCGCCATGAGGATGAAAACCAACGGTCTGAATGCAATGTCGGCGACGGCGCAAAGCCTGTCGAATATTTGTCTGAAAATCACCAGCCGGCCGCCGAGGATGTCCTTTCGCCCCTCGCGGGCGAGGTTTTCGGGCAATATTTTCGGGAGACTCGGCGCGGGGCGCGAAGGCAAGCCGAACGTCTGATCGTAAGCCTTGGTGATGATCCCGAGCCCTGAAACGCTCGGGTATTTGTGTGGGACGGAGAGGCTGAATCCTATCAAGTTGCGTGTGACATAGTTGAAGGGGATCATGGGGGCCGCTTTGAAAAGTTCGAGCGAAACGTCGAGGAATAGTTTGTCGGATATCTCCACTCCGAGGGACTTGTCCGCAGCATAACAAAGGAAGATGTAGTACGCCCTTGTAGGATGCCTGAAAATCACTTCTTGCAGAGAAGCGGAACTACCGTTGTATTTTCCGAAGTAAAAATCTTTGCCGGAGTCGTCGAAACCGACTTCGGCATCCTCCGAGAGATCGGGGACCGCGCTTGAGAAACCCCGAACCACGCTCATCAGCCGCCGCGTCGCGGGCCCGTTTTCAGGCCGTATCTCTCCGTTGCTCGCAAGGTAGGCGTTGAAAAACAGGGCCTTGCCCGTCGTGCTCGTCGTTTTCCACGGAGAACTTTTTATATCGAGAATTCCCGGTCTCAGTAAGGACCATCCCGCTAAAAAGCCCACGACAATTAATCCCGATAGTGCTACATGGACGGCTTTTTTCGGCGCCGATGCGATCCCGAAAAAGAGGAACACGAGGAGCAGCGGGTTAGCGTTCGGCTGCATCATGAGCAGAGCGGAGAGCACGAGGGCGTTGAGGTAGAGGAGCCCTGTTTTTTTGGTAGCGTGATAACTTGCCGCAATGCACGCCGAAAGTATGGTTAGAAACATATATGACTGCGCCGGATTGATGAATTTCACATACATGAACGGCACGAAAGAAATAATCGAGATCAGAGAGGCGTGGTACGCGGTCTTTTCATCTATCAGAAGAGCGATTCGGTACAGCATGAGAGGGATGGCGACGGACATGGCGAATTGAATAAGGATAATTCCTTTAAAAGAATTGAATATCGTCAGCCCCGAAGCAATGAGCAAAATCGGATAACCGGGCGTGTTGCCGTAAGTCATGTTCCAAAGAAAGTCTTCGGTTGAATCAAGACGGTGACCGGATAAGAGATACGCGATGTTTACGTAGTCTCCACTCGTCACCATGACATAGAGTGGAAAAAAAAGAACCGAAAACACGGCGAAAATAAGGCTGATGCGCATAAGTTTGCGGATCGAATCCCGCCGGCCGCCGCCGGGAGTGAAGATATATGCGATTGGGTGAAAAAATCTCATTTCAATGCTTTCCACAATGAAGAAACGGATTTTACGCGCATCATACACGCCATGTAAGGATTGCGATTTCATTATAGGTGAGAGGAAGAGCGAGTCAAGAAGAGAAGGAAATGCGTAAGGAAATAAGAATAAAAAATCGAAAAATATATCTCCATAGTATTACCGATACAAAACCGGTTAACAAGCAAACGCATCATTACAAACGGCAATAACGCCGTTAATTAGCGTATAAACAGCTATTTTTACGGCAATGTTGCCGGAATAACGGCAAAATTGCCGTAGGCTATGTGATGAGGATAATATAGGCAGTTTTTTGGCAATAGCATGAATAAAAAGCATTGCGAGTCTTGCGACGGAAGAGGTTCTATGTCTCAAAATCCCTTTAGTAAAGCTATTATTTTGTGACAAGCGGCAAAATCCCAAATCTTTTAAAATGGGGTTGACAAAAGAGCGCGGCGAGCTTTATGCTATCCTTAAAGCGGTCGATAAGGATAACAATTGCCGTTAAAATGATTGCGGGGATAAAACGGGTGGTGAATAAGGAAAGGGAAAGAGTTGGAGAGCGCGTCGGTTTGAGGAAGTAAACCGGAAGCGAAAATTTAATTTAATGTTGTGATTAGTAAAACATTTGAAAGGAGCAAAGGAATGGCTAAGGCGATGGGAAACGAAGAGGTAATGAAAATCTGTAAGGACAAGGACGTCAGTTTCATCCGTTTGTGGTTCACGGACATTTTCGGTCAGGTGAAGAGCTTTGCGATAACGCGCAACGAGCTGGAGAACGCACTTGAGAACGGTATGGGGTTCGACGGATCGTCGATCACGGGTTTTCAGGATATCGAGGAAAGCGACATGATCGCTGCTCCGGACACTTCGACTTTCACTTTCCTGCCGTGGAGACCTAACGAGAAACCGGTGGCGCGGATGATATGCGACATCAGGAATCCGAACGGGGATCCTTATGAAGGCGATCCGAGGTACGTCCTGAAAAGAGCGCTTGCGAGGATGAAGAAGATGGGGTTCGACCATTATTACGTCGGGCCGGAGTTGGAATATTTTTATTTCAAGGATTCCTCGTCGAGTCCGGAGCCGCTCGACAAGGGTGGATATTTCGACCTCACGGATCTCGACGTGGCGAGCGACATCAGGCGCGACACCGTGCAGGCTCTCGAGAAAATGGGAGTGACCATAGAGTACAGTCACCACGAAGTGGCGCCCAGCCAGCACGAGATCGACATGCGCTATGACGACGCCCTGAAAATGGCGGATAACGTAATCACATATAGAGTCGTTGTAAAAGAGATAGCGCGCAAGCACGGAGTTTACGCCACGTTCATGCCCAAACCGCTTTTCGGGGAGAACGGGAGCGGAATGCACGTGCATCAGTCGCTGTTCAAGGGAAAGAAGAATGCGTTCTACGATTCCAAGGCGAAATACAATTTAACGAATGACGCGAAGAGATTCATCGCCGGCCAGTTGAAGCATGCGCCGGAAATGAGTTCGGTGTTCGCACAGTGGGTCAATTCGTATAAACGGCTTGTTCCCGGATACGAAGCGCCGGTTTACATCGCATGGTCGATGCGCAACCGCTCCGCTCTGATCCGCGTTCCGCTTTATCATCCCGGAAAAGAGCAGGCCACTCGCTGCGAGCTCCGCTGCCCGGACCCGGCCTGCAACCCCTACCTGTCCTTCGCCGTTATGCTTCAAGCCGGACTCGAAGGCATTGAAAAGGGTTACGAGATGACCGATCCGATGGAAGCGAATCTCTATCATCTTTCGGATTCCGAACGCAAAAAGCTCGGCATCAAATCGCTTCCGAACAACCTCGGCGAAGCGATTCAGGTCACGGAAAAGAGCGAGATCGTAAAGAAGGCGCTCGGCGACCATGTATTCTCGAGATACGTCGTGCTGAAAAAACAGCAGTGGGAAGATTACAGAATTCAAGTCACGAAGTTCGAACTTGAAAAGCTGCTGCCTGTTCTTTGAGATTGAGAAATGAGGCGAGGGGCGGGATTAGTCCCGCCCCGGGTTCTCTTTTTAAGGTATTAACCGGAGCTTGGGGGTGAAATTATCGGCCCGAGAGACATTCCGGAAGCCGAAAAAAGGGTTTTTAGATGAGCGCGCGCCGTACTTCGCGAAGTATGGCTGTTCCTGCTCTGTTCGCCTGTCCGCGGTTTTCCGTGGGCAGGCTGAACAGACGCAGAAATAAAGAGCGAAACGATTGTTGAGAGAAGGAGAGCAGATGTTAGGCAGGGTTTTGACAATAATACTCGGAGCAGCCTTCTTCCTCCTTGCCGGGCTTGGAACCCCGGCGTTAGCCGCGGATGCGTCAACGGTGAATTCCGGCGACACGTCTTTTGTATTGATGTCCGCTGCGCTTGTTTTGCTCATGACGGTGGCCCTCGCATTTTTCTACGGCGGCCTTGTGAGAAGGAAAAACGTTTTATCCATAATGATGCAATGTCTTTTCGCGATGGGGTTGATAAGCATCCAATGGGTGCTCTTCGGGTACAGTCTTTCTTTCGGTCCTGATAAAGGCGGCATCATCGGAGGGCTTGAATGGGTCGGGCTTCGAGGGGTCGGCCAAGCGCCGAATCCTGATTACGCGGCGACGATTCCCCATACGGCATTCATGATTTTCCAGTGTATGTTCGCGATGATAACTCCCGCTCGTATCATAGGAGCTTTCGCGGAGAGGATGAAGTTTTCGGCTTTCTGTATTTTCCTGATTTTGTGGGCGACGCTGGTTTATGATCCTGTTTGCCACTGGGTTTGGGGAGTTGGGGGATTCATCCGGAAGATGGGGGCTCTCGATTTTGCCGGTGGTACTGTCGTTCACATCAATGCTGGTATAGCGGCGCTTGTGGCGGCGGTGATGCTGGGGAAGAGGACGGGATATCCGGAGAGGGCCATGCCGCCGCATAATCTGCCTTTCACGCTGCTTGGGGCGGGGTGTTTGTGGTTCGGGTGGTTCGGGTTCAACGCCGGGAGTGCGCTTGCGGCCAACGGGATTGCCGTTTCGGCATTTGTCGCGACGAACACGGCGGCGGCCGCCGCCGCGCTGATGTGGGCCGGAATCGAATGGGTGCATGGGGGGAAGCCGACGATGCTGGGGATGGCGACGGGCGCGGTTGCGGGGCTTGTTGCGATAACGCCCGCGGCGGGCTTCGTCGGGCCGGTGTCGGCGATCCTCATTGGATTGAGTGTCAGTATGATCTGCTATTTCTTCGTCGCATTCGTGAAAGTTAAGTTCGGGTACGACGATTCGCTCGATGCATTCGGAGTTCATGGTATCGGAGGCCTCTGGGGAGCGCTTGTCACGGGGCTTCTCGCAACGAAGCTGATAAATCCGGCTGGAGCGGACGGGCTTTTCTTCGGGAACGCGAGACAGTTCGGTATTCAGATCGCCGGTTGCGCCATTACGATCGGGTATTCGCTTGTCATGACTTTCGTCATCCTCAAGGCGGTCGATCTTCTGGTGGGAATCAGGGCGTCCGCATCGGACGAGATGGTCGGGCTCGATCTGACTCAGCACAACGAAAGCGGTTATACGCTGCTGGATTAAGGGGACGGGAACGATGAAGTATATCGTGGCCATCATACAACCGGAGAAACTCGAAGAAGTTCAGGCCGAGCTTTTCAAGAATGAGATTCACCTGATGACGGTGAGTCAGGTTCTCGGGTGCGGCCGGCAGAAAGGTATCACGCAGATTTACAGAGGGAGGAAGGAATCCGGAACTCTGTTGAAAAAAATAAAGCTTGAAATCGCGGTGAACGATCAGTTTTTGAAGCCGGCGATAGATGCGATAACGAAAGCCGCGAAGACTGGGAATATAGGCGACGGCAAAATCTTCGTGCTCGATCTCGAGGAGTGCATACGGCTGAGCACGGGTGAAACTGGAGGACCGGCAATCGGATAAACGGGTCGTATGACGGCTCGGGTGTGGATCTATCGGAACAGCCATTCCAGATTCCATTCGCCGCCGTGCGCGCTTGAAGGAAGTGAATGAAAAACCCGGATGTATTAGGCCGGGTTTTCACGGCGCGCCGTGCGCGGATGAACAAATACGGGAATCAAATTGCGGTGGCGGTTTCGAAGACTGCCGCCGCATTTTAATGAAAGGCGAAAGATCGAAAATGTCGAACATCACAGCATTTTGTTGTCACAACTGCCTGTATGGGGGGATGGACGCGCGGAAGAGAGGCCGGGCCGAGGCGCCCGGGATATGGAAGATCGAAATGCCTTGCAGCAGCAGGGTGGAGGCGATCCACATTTTAAAGGCTATCGAGAACGGGTCCGACGGCGTGATAGTGCTCGCATGCCCGGAGCGGACGTGCCGGATGATCGAGGGGAGCCGGAGAGCGGAAAAAAGGATAGCGAAAGCTAAAAAGTTACTTGCCGAAGCCGGGATCGAACCTGAAAGGGTGGCGCTCGTCAGGGCCGAGCCGCCGGTCGCGGGCAAATTCGAGAGAGTAATTGCGGAGGCGAAAGCCGCTATAAAAAAACTTGGGCCGACGCCGTTGAAATAGCGCCGGGAGGAAACGCTAATGATAGTTGCCGAAAGAAAAAAATTCGAAGAAATCAGCGAAATGCTGAAGGGGTGCGGAAAGGTGCTCCTCATCGGCTGCGGGACATGCGTTAAGGTTTGTTTCGCCGGTGGGGACAAAGAGGTGGCGCTGCTTGCCTCTCAGCTCAAGATAGCCGCGAAGAAGGCCGGGCGGAAGCTCAAGGTGACCGAGGCCACGGTTGAAAGGCAGTGTGAGCAGGAGTTCGTGGACGAGGTGGCGGCGCTTGTGGCGGACCACGACGCGGTGGTGTCCATGGCGTGCGGGGCGGGCGTGCAGTTGCTCGCGGAACGGTTCACGGGCAGGGTGGTTCTGCCGGCGGTGAACACGACGCATCTCGGGGTGCTGCAGGAGCAAGGCGTGTTCACGGAGAAATGCCTCG
>JAKLIR010000420.1 GCA_022709505.1 bacterium
ATTCCATCGTTGAAATGGATGTTGAGGGCGATGGTCTTGGTCACCCCGAGAAAATCGCCGAGAGGGTCCATCAGGGGCTGTAGGCTCGCGGTGAGCAGCACCACGTGGCGTCCGTTTTCAAGGTGGTTCCTGACTTCGCGATATGCGAGCCGGTAGATGCCGTGTCTGATGTATTTATCGAAGCAGCCGTGGCAAATCCTGTCTATCTCCGCGCGCGAGCGGCCGGAGAACTGGGAAAGTCCCTTCTCGACGAGGCTTTCGTATTCCACCGAGCCGGTTTTCGAGTCGATCAGGGCTTTCACCATGTCTATGATGTATGTCGGAGAGGCGCCCTCGCCTTCGGTGAAAAACATATATTTCGCGAGCATGACGCCGGAAGACCCTCTGAGGATCGTGTCGTCAACATCGAAAAAAGCGACCGACATAAACAGCCCCTGATGAAAAATGAAACTTCACAAAACAGATAGTTTCCGCCGGGCCGGACCCGGCGAAGCCCGTTCATGCCTCGGGCATCAGAAAATTGGAAACTCTCGTCATGAGGTTTCCAACCTTGATTCCATATTCGGATGTGCCCCTGAAAGAGACCAACTGTTGCCGTGCGGCGTCGATCGCTCCGACCTCGCTGGTCAGGAGCTTCAGGGCGGCGTCTATACTTACGAAATCCATGGCGACGTAAGGCCTGCGGTCCGTGCGGCCCTTTGTGGCGACGATCTTTCCTTCGTCCATCTTCACCCACACCGCCGGGCCGTCCGGCTTGACCGTCCATTCGACGATCTTCTTCCGCGCCGTCTGTGTGAGGCGCAATATATATTCGTCGCCCCCGTGTGACATTTCCTGAAGCGCGAACGCCACCATGTACATCAGAAGCTTCACCTTCAGCGCCTTCTCGTCGTCGTTCTTGCAGACGTAGGCCGGCATCAGCATTTTAAGCTTGAGGAGTATTTTGACGACCTTCATCAGGAGAAGCACGTGGATCAGCCCGGAAATTCCGAACAGAACGTTCTTCCCCGTGAAAAAGGCGTTCATGTCTTTGAGGTTTTTGAAAGTGAAGGCGATCGTGGGTTTTTCGCATTTCCCGGGGAGCACCTTCAGAGAACCGCCCTCGAACTTAAGGTATGCCGCGGGTTCCTCTTTTTTTGCTTGGAACTGCACGGAGCAATTCCACTTCGCGACCATCTTTTTCAATCCTGCGTCGGCTTCCACCACTTCTTCAAGGAGCGGCAACGCCGCTTTCAAGAATGTACTTGCTCGAAGGATATCCTCTTCCCGTTCCGTCATGTGTTCCCTCCCCTTCGTTTTCCGCGGCTATTCCTTTTCAAGCTCCCGCCGCGCAGGTGTAAAGAATAGCATAAATCCATTTCCGCGACAATAATCCCGGATTCGTCAATAGTGCGCCGAATCCGGGATAATTCCATTTCCCGAATATTACGGATTTTGAACCAACACGCGTTCGCCGTGAACGCAAGGCGGCCCCGGCTTTCTCCCCCGGATAAACTCGAACGACGAATCGTGCGATCGGAATAAGTTGATTCTTCAGTGCGCGGGGCCCGCGTGCTCGATCACTTCGGTCTTCATTACGTTGATATACATTTTAAAATCGCCGTAATCGGTCGTGAACGGCACCATCAGAAACTGCTGCCCCTTCGAGAAGCGGATTTCCTCTTTTATGTTGATGTTGAACGTGACGTTGGCGAGGTATCCTTTTTTCACGAGGTGCTCGCGGGCGTTCTCGGACACTCTCAGTGAGAACTCCACAAGCGAGTTTTTCGCCATCGTGTCGATCGTGACGATCGGCACTCCGAGGAGGAAAAGCGAGACGAATTTCTTGGCCGAGTCCTCCGGCATTTCGAGCACGACGAGGCCTTTCACGGTCCCGTCGATTTTTAGATAAATGAGGGTGTCTCCTCTGAAGTTCGCGACGTTTATGAGGGATAGAGCCCCTTTTTTCGCCGTGGTGCGTCCCATGCTGTGCAATGTGACATGAATCGCGGAGAGGAAGGGGTTGATAAATTCCGCATCCACTTTGCAGAGCCGCTCGGTCGTATATGGCATCTGGCCGTTCGCCATCCAATAGAATTATAACACCGATGAATACGGATTCAAACTTTTTTTTAGCCGTCCGAAACCGGGTTCAGCCGCACGCCGCGAGGATGTCGCGGAGCTGCGAATTGAGCGCGCCCTTCCGTTTCGAGAAAGAACCGTCGAACGCGGCCGAGCCGATAGTGAACGCGTCCGCTCCGGCGTCCTTGAGTGCTTGGATCCGCTCCGGAGAATCCACGCTTCCGGCGGCGATCAGGTTGCCTTTGGTCGCTCCGCGCGCGGCCCGCACGAGCGCGATCGGGTCCGACTCGAACGCCCGGTAGGCGAGAAGGTCCACCCCGGCGCATCCGAGCTCCTCGAAACGGCGGCAGTCCGCCGCCACGCTTTCCGGCGTCCCGCCGAGCCGCGTCGGATGTCCTTCCGGCCTTCCCGGAAACGGATGGTATGCAATCCCTGTTCCCTTCACGACCTCGAGAATTTCCGCCGCTATCGTTCCGCCGAGCAGCCGGTCTATACCTATCTCCGCCGCCACGCGCGCCGAGTTGAGGCATGACTCCGGAGTGGTGCTCACCACTTCTATGTAACTCACCGCTCCCGCGCCTTTTATCCGTTCCGCGAGCTTCTTCAACACGGGTTTCTCGACCCCCACGTCCTTGAACCCTATATGTTTCAAACCCACGGGCTCTATCACGTCCATAACTTCGAGACAGTCCTCGACAGTCATATCCCCGCGGGTCAGCATGAAAATGAAATCCATGAAATCACCTCCGTCAGAGTTTAGCTCAAATTTTCACCAATGTGGGTTGAAATCGGAAAAAGGGATGAGATACAAGGCGCATCGAGCGAGAACGAGGGAGCATACTTGTTTCGTATGTGACCGAGTTCGAGCCGATGATGCAACACAGTAGATCGCTCTTTTTACGATTTCCCGGATTTTTCCGGAGAAAAATCCGGATTAACAAGCCCTCTTCAGAGAAACATTCTATACTACTCACGGCGTTGTGAGAATATCATCTTTTTCTAAATCTTTATTAACCGAGAGGTCGAATTCTGATAACATCTTAATTTAAAGAACAGCCGAAAATAAAATCGGGGGTATCCTGACGCATGTGCGGAATAATCGGATATATAGGAAGCAGCCCGGCGGCGGAGATCATACTGGCCGGACTTACAAGGCTCGAATACAGGGGCTATGATTCGGCGGGAGTAGCGGTGGCGGGCAACGGCGTCATAGAGCGCCGGCGCGCGGAAGGCAAGCTCGTGAACCTCACGCGGCTCCTATCCGAACAGCCCG
>JAKLIR010000421.1 GCA_022709505.1 bacterium
CGCCGGATGGCACGCCGCGACTTTAACGACGAGATTCGCTCTCGCTTTTTCCGGATACGTATCGAACCCGGCGAGCAGGTATGAATCATACACCGCGAGGTCGGCTTCAGCCTGTTTTAGCGCGGCGAGAGCATCCTCTATGCTCTCCTTCGCGAGATGCGCGAGGTTCGGATTCAACTGGAAGCTCACGACACCGCCGCCCGTCTCGTCCGCGAGCGTGTAGAATATCGGCCTATAGACATGGAGGTTGTCCCACAGTGCGAAAAGCGTTGCGTACAGAGTGATTTCGTCCGCATATTTTTCGGGGTCTTTTTTCCATGTTTCGTATTTCGGATGGCCCGTGACTTCCGAGAGGAACAACCGGCGCAGGGACGGATCGTCATCATAAGCCTTCGCGGCGAGAACCGGATTCGTCGAGACCTGTTCGAAACCGAGATGCCTGAGCCATCTGAGGCCGAGCGCGTAATCGTTCCCGAATTTACACACGTTGCCGGCCGCCATCTCGAAATAGATGTTGCCGGTTATTTCTTCTTCCGCGGAATCGAGGAACTCGATCGTCACCGGCAGGTCCGCCGCTACCTTGTCTCTGATCCTTTTCGCGGTTTTCGCGACCATGCTCGCTCCGCCCTGCACGAGTTCCATTCCCTTGAGGATCCCGTCGATCACGGCCGCCGCGATCGCAGGCGCGCCCTGTTCGTCCATCTCCGAGAATTCCCACGATGCGAGAGTTTCGGTGATGAAATCGAGTGCGAGGTCTTTTTCGCCTTCGTCGAGAAATTTGCTTTCGAGCCCGAAAAAATTCAGGCTGAGCTCGATCAGAAATTCATAAGAATAGAATCTCGACGTGATTTTAGCCGCTCTTTCGAGAGCCGTGTCGGTCTTCTTCAAAGCGCAGATCGCGAAATTGTAGTTGAGCGTCCTGATTATGGACGCCACGGTCTCCGCGAGAATGTCGTTAAATTCCGGGAACAGCAAATGATCGGCAGCGAGTCTCGTTTGCCCCCAGCCGACGAGCTGTACCACATTTGCGGCATGATCCCAATTTATCGGTTTTTTGTCCGACCCGTTCAACTTCTCGGGATTCAGACCGGTAACTATTCTCGTCACTTCAGAGCGGTAATCCGCCGAACTAATCTTCTTCGCCATGATGCACCCCTGTTCGTTTATTGTTAATTCATCCTTCGTATTATATTACAGTTAGCTTAAAGGCTGAACCCCCGTCGTTATTTCTTAAATCGGATATTTACGAATTTCCTGCACTTAAATAGTTGCCCGGCGGCCGGTATGAGAGATATAATTCCCATATCATGGATGTTTTTTCTCATTATATAACCAGACGAAAGAGGTGGCCGATATTTTAATATTCGATTCGATATTGAAATCTGAAGCCGGTTCCGCGGAAAGACTGAAAAGGTACGTTCTCGCCGTGGTGGTGGGACTATTCTCCGGGGCTTTTTTCGTGTCGGCGACATGGTTATTGATCAGCGGCGCGGAAACTGTCATTAAATATGTCTTTTAAAAGAGATTTCCTGTCGAGGCTGATCATAGCCCTTGTTATGGGGCTGATCGGCCTGACTTTCGCATGGTACAGCACATTCACATTCGTTATCGTGCTCGTTTTTTTCACGGGTGTCGCGTTGTGGGAATATTTCAGCATGGTGGAACACGGCGGTTTCCATCCGTACAGACTGCTCGGGTTCTCCGCGGCGATCGGTTTTTTTATTTCAGCGTATCTGATGCCGCTCGAATTTCAGAACAATCTGTTCCTATTCAGCATAGCGGCGGTAGTCGTTATGCAAGCGGCGCATTCGAAAATATTCCCGAGCGACAGGCGACTCACACTCCTTATAATCACCATCTTCGGCGCGGTTTACATCGGCGGATCTCTGAGTTTCGCGGTGGACATAAGAAAAATCCATGACCTCAAATTATCACAATCATCGATCGACCTGCTTTTTCTCCTCCCTTTCGTGGGAGCGTGGTCCGCGGATACGGGAGCGTATATATCCGGTAAAATCTTGGGGCGCGACAAGCTCGCACCCACAATAAGTGAAAAGAAAAGCGTGGAAGGCTTCATCGGCGGAATCGCCGCCGCGTCCGCCGCGGTGTGCATATACGGCAGGCTCCTCAATCTTCCCTTGAGCCTTTTGTTTTCTCTCGGAATTATAATCCCCATCTTCGGCGCGATGGGCGACTTGTTCGAATCGACTCTCAAAAGAAGATTCGAACTCAAAGACTCCGGCACGTTTTTCAGGGCGCACGGGGGCGTGCTCGACCGGTTCGACAGCGTTTTCTTCGCACTCCCGGTGACGTACGCCATCCTGTATTTCCATTTCATATATCAACACTGAACCGGCAATCCGCGTTACACAGAACTGATTAAAGACCGCATCGGAAACAAGCGCGCGAGGATGCGGCTTTTGAACCCGGATTTTACCGGAAAAATTCGGAAAATCGAAAAAAGGGCGATCTACGGTGTTGCATCATCGACTCGAACTCGGTCACACACTAAGCAGTATTCTCCCTCGTTCTCGCTCTATACGCCTTGTATCTCATCCCTTTTTTCGATTTCAACCCTCATTGGTGAAAAATGCGGCTTTTGAATTTACAAGCCGAAATGCTTTAACGAAATGGATTTTTGTGTAAAATAGGCGTATGGATTATTCAGGTGGAATAGATTCGGGACCGCTCCCCGTGGTGCTTGCCGATCCGTCGGCGATCAAGAAAGTCGTCCGCCGAAAGATAAAGATAGAGCGGAAAGACAAGTCACCCCTCGAAATACTATTGCCGCCGACTCTTCCCATCCACGTTCAACTCGGACGCGAGCACCTGAACTCCATCAGGACCGAAATCGGCGCGGCGGAAGACGTGCTGATAAACGTTTACGAAGACATTTCCCTTTTCAACAAGCGACAAGCCGCGCTTAACGACATAACCATCCTCATACTCCGCATGAAAGAGGGGGTCGATCTTCTCTCTATCGGCGCTTCTCACCGGCAGGCTCTCAAGGAAGAAATAGAAAAATTCCGAAAAGGCATCGACGAGATCGTGGAGAACACGCACCACGGAAACATGCCGCTTCTCAAGCCCGTCCTTAGAGTGCCTTCGTTCGAAATCGGCGGCAGGATAGTCAATAGGGCGGACATCGTGTTCCTGATCGACCGCCGCGAAAACATGAAAAAGAGCGTAGCCGCGCTGTCCCGGAATGTGAGAAGCATGTGCAACGAACTTCTCAACATGGGGCTCGACCTCCGGCTCGGAATTCAGACTTATGAAAGAACCTCACAGCCGATCGGGCCGATGCGCGACAACCTGAACGATTTTCTCTCG
>JAKLIR010000422.1 GCA_022709505.1 bacterium
AGGGAATACACTTCGCGGACATGATATTCCCGTGGTTCATCCTGATAATGGGTGTTGCGATTCCGCTCGCGGCGGCGGCGGACGCGGCCAAGAAAACACCAGCGGTGAAAACCTACGTTTCGATCTTCAGGAGGTCGGCGCTCCTCGTGCTCCTCGGATGCCTTGTCAATTCGAGTTACGCGAGCGCCCCCGTGTTCGATTTCGGCGTACTCCAGCTCCTCGGTTTCGCGTACTTCTTCGCCGCGCTAATTTATCAAACGCCGAGAGTTTTCAAGCACTTCCTAACCGCCGCGCTGTTGCTCGGATACTGGGCGGCTATCAGGTTCATCCCCACTCCATACGGACATGCGGGGCTTTTCAGCGAATCCGCAAACCTCGTTAAATACGTGAACGAAACCTATTTCGAACGCTTCGGGCTCGAAGGGATTCTATCGATCGCGCCGACAACCGCTCTCGCGCTGATCGGGACAACGCTTGGAACCTTGTTCCTGAAAAAGGAGCTCACACCGGTGAAGCGCTCCCTGATGCTCGCCGCCGCGGGGCTCGTTCTCGCGGCTCTCGGCCTCGTCTGGAACGCCGACCTGCAGTTCAACAAACCGTTGTGGACTCCGTCCTACGTTGTGTTCTCAGCGGGATGGGGCGCAGTGCTGATCGCGCTTTTCCACTACATCGTCGACAGAGCCGGCTCGGGCGCGTGGAAAAACATTTTCATCATTCCGGGCAAGAACGCGATCACGGCGTTCGTGGCGCCCATCCTCGTGAAAACGTACATATTGCGCGGATGGGACTGGGTTTACGCGAACGGTTCGAGGCGGCCGCTCTTAGACAGCATTTACGGTTCTTTATTTTCAATGTTCGGGAAAGACTTCGGTGGCTGGCTGTTCACCGCCGTGTTCATTTTATTCTGGTGGGCGGTGCTTTATTCGATGCACAAAAAACGCCTGTATATTCGTGTTTAACTATTTCCGGCATAAACAATCCGCATAAAAATGATTCGCTAAAATCGCATCGGAACGGGTTTCGCTTTTTTCGGCCGTCTTGTATAATTGCAATCGATTCGGTAATGCATATCTGACATTATGAGGCCGAACGTCAACACAGGCCGCGCGGGAATCTGCTGCGATGAAGCTGGACGAATTACTTAAAACCATGGTGGACATGGGATCGTCGGACCTTCACTTGAAGGTCGGCCGCCCACCCGTCATCAGACTGCACGGCGAACTTCAGGCGCTCACGGACCACGAACGCATCCGCCCTCAGGACATGGACGACTTCATCTTCGACGTACTTAACGACGAGGACCAGCTACGACTCAAAAAACAGCGCGGCATAGACGTGGCGTACAGCCTTCCGGGTATTTCGCGATTCCGCGTGAACATACTCTACCAGCGCGGCACTCTCGCGATGGTAATAAGGATCATTCCTTTCAAGATACCGACGATTGAAGACCTCGGCCTTCCGGACATCGTCTCCCAGCTCGCGGCGATGCACGCCGGCCTCGTGCTCGTGACCGGCCCCGCCGGCTGCGGGAAATCCACCACCCTCGCCGCCATCATCGAATTCATCAACACACGATACCACAAACAGATAATCACGATCGAAGACCCGATCGAATATCTATTCAGAGACAACAATTCATCAATCATCCAGCGCGAGGTAGGCTCCGACACCACCTCATTCCCCGAAGGGCTCCGCATGGTGTTCAGACAGGACCCGGACGTTATCGTAATCGGCGAAATGCGGGACCTCGAGACCATCAGCGCGGCGATGAGCGCGGCGGAAACCGGCCATCTCGTGCTCAGCACTCTCCACACTCTCGACGCCGCGCAGACGGTGGACAGGATAGTGGACTCCTTCCCGCAGGCGCAGCACAGGCAGATAAGAATCCAGCTCAGCCAAACACTGAGAGGAATCATATCTCAAAGGCTGATTCCGCGGATAGACCTTAAGGGCCGGGTGGCCGCGATCGAAGTCCTGACGAATTCCCCCGCCATCTCGGACCACCTTCTCAACGGCCGCACCGGCGATCTGTACGAAACGCTCCGAGGTTCGGTGGAAAACTTCAACATGCAAACACTCGAACAGTCGCTTTCCGCACTGCTCGTTTACGAAAAAATTTCATACGAAGCCGCACGGAACTCCTGCCAGAGGGTCTCCGAACTCGACGCCGCCCTCAGAGCTCTGTTCCCGGATTATGTGTGACGGAGGTGGTATAAATGGCTGACGCACCAAGCGATTATGCGGCGCTTCTTCGAAGTGTGCGCAACACGGAAAACCTGAAACTCGAAATACATCAGCTTAAAGGCCAGATCAAGAACGCCCAACTCCGCATCCAGACTCTCGAACAACAATCGGCTAACTACGAACAAGCGATTCAGGAACGCGACGCGAAAATCGAAGAACTCACATCACAGATAGGCGACAAGGGCAAGGGCTTGGTCCCGATGCTGAAACAGAAGGACGAAACAATAGCGCGCCTCCAAGCCACTCTTCAGGCGAAACACAGGGAGCTCGAAGAGCTTAAAACCAAGGGAGGTATTTTCAAGAAGAAATAATACAGGCAAACAAGCGGCTATCCCTCACCCGGGTCGCGATGAAAAGAGTCCGCCCGCACTCGGACTTCAGACCGGCGCCTCCCGGGAACGCCGCAAATATAAAATAAAAGGCAGGTATCCCCGCATGGACTTCACCCTCACCGATGAACAGCGCATGATCCGCGACATGGCACGCGATTTCGCTCAAAACGAGGTCGCCCCGAAAGCGGAAGAAATCGACCGCAATCACAGGTTTCCCACCGAACTCGTTAAAAAAATGGGCGAACTCGGCCTGATGGGAATCATGGTCTCGCCGGATTCAGGCGGCGCCGGCATGGACACTATTTGCTACTCACTCGCTCTCGAGGAAATTTGCGCGGCCTGCGCCTCGACAGGCGTAATCATGTCCGTCAATAATTCACTCGTCTGCGATCCGATAGAAAGGAACGCCACCCCGGAACAAAAAGAGAAATTTCTGAAACCTCTCGCGAGCGGACAGAAACTCGGCTGCTTCGGGCTGACCGAGCCCAACGCCGGCACGGACGCCGCCGGACAAAAAACCACCGCCGTCCCCGACGGAGACCACTGGATACTGAACGGAACCAAGAACTTCATCACTAACGGCCGGGAGGCTAACACAGCGGTGGTTTTCGCCATGACCGACAAGACCGCCGGGCATCGCGGCATAAGCGCTTTCATAGTTGAGAAGGAAACCCCCGGTTTTTCAGTCGGAAAAGTCGAGGACAAGCTTGGTATCTGCGGATCATCGACGACCGAACTCGTTTTCG
>JAKLIR010000423.1 GCA_022709505.1 bacterium
GACCCGAGCATCTTTCGGCTGATCGCCGTTTGCGCGCACATTGAAATCCCCGATAAAGTTCTCCACAACCTTCAGGAAATCCAAAAGTCCGTTTTCTTTAAAGTTTGGTTCGATAAGTCCAACCTTTCCGAGGTAAATTGTCGGCGCCTCATAATAGGGAACATTGAGGGAAACATAATCGCCCTCGCTCACCGTCTTGCCGGCGAGAGTAAACGATGTACCGCGAATCTTCATTTCCGGTTGCACCATGGCCACCTTCCCGAGGCTGCGTGCGACAACAGGGGCATGCGACGAAAATCCACCCTCGGAGGTGATCACGCCTTGTGCAACTTCGATTGCCTTCACATCCTCCGCGTAGCTTGCTGGCATCACAAGGATGAGCTTTGTGTCGCCTCCCTGCATGATAGCGCGTTTATACTCCTCCAGCAGCCGGGGCGTCGAAAAGAACACGCGACCGATGGCCGCCCCGGTGGATCCGGCAATGCCGCCCTTTATCTCTTTTATCCCCTTAATCGTCCTGGAATCGATGATCGGATGGAGTAATTCGTTGAGCTGTCCGGGTTTGATGTGTTCCACCAGGTACTCTTGGGTGATCACACCACGCTTACACAAATCGAGAAGCGTTTTCACGTGAGACTGTGTCGATTTATCCTCAACATCGCGTTGCTCGACCAGCCAAAAATCTCCCTCCTCGATGGTAAACTTGATTTCACGAATCTCTTTGAAGTTCTCCTCGATTTTTTTAGCGATTTCCACATACTTGTCGAAATATTTTTTTTCAATCTTACTGATGTCCTTTGTTTTTCCGCGATCGACATCGAATTCATTCTGCAGGAACTCCCCTTGCAGCTCGGGATCACCCGTAATGATATTCCTTGTATAATAGTTCCCCGAATAGGAATTTTGCCCATAATTACCATACACCATGACCTGCACCATGATGGACAGTGAATTGTCTACATCGATATCAGAATCGCAATACCGTGCGGCGGCGCCTTTGAGGATCAGCCCCAACTGATCGTATACGTCATCGCTGAACTTGTCGCCCAGGAACTTTTTGTATTTTTCAACCGCGTCTTTCATCTCCGCGGCTGACTTTTTCTTTTGCCCCTTTCCTTCAAATGCCTCAAAGTCCTCTTCTTTAAGGTCATAAATCTTTGTGCCAATTTTATTCAGCAAAAATCGGTATTCACCGTACGCGAAATCCGCACCGGTATACTTTGAAAAACCCTCCACGGTCTTATCGTTGAGCCCGATATTGTGGACTGATGGGAAAAACGGAACATTTAGATCCGAGCTTAAAACCGCCTTCAACAATAGCGGCTTAGTCGGATCCCCGAACTTCTTTTTGGTGTCCTTTTCCAGCTTCTCAATATAACTTTTCAATATCTGCTTTACGTTGATATTGGGCAGTTTCTTGGTAAGCTCCGCATCGATAATGAAGCCCGGAGCGATCGGCAGCCCCATGACCGCTAAATCAACCGCTCGCCTGCCCCGAATTCCCAGCTTCGCTCGAACCTTCTCATCAATTTCCTTTAGGTCTTTATTGAAATATATGATATTTTCCATAACCGATGACTCCTTCATTTAGTAATAAACGATTATCACGAAAATTTCCTAGAACAAATTGAGAATGCGACCAACGTCAACCTTCAGAAATTGCTCAAACCGGGGGCTCGCACCCTCAAATAGGTATTTCTGCAGCTTCGATACGCTGCGAATGTTCTCCCCGACGACCTGAAACATTATAGGATCCCCATGCTTTACCTTTCCCCATTTAAACAGGGCATTGATATCGTTGATAACCTCGCCTTCGAAAAATATCACTACCTGGAGATCGGGGTGTTTATCATTAAAGCTTTCAATAATTTTTTTCCACGCCTCGACGTTACCGTTATGAAACAGCTCGTTGGTAACCGTTACGGCGTACTTCGGCGTCATCTTTCTCTTTCCTCCGCCGGTTGGTGCAGCCGGACTGACCGCCTTTTTTGGTGCTGCCTGCGCTTGTGGGGCGACCGTCTGATCGATAAATTCTTTATTTATGAATACGTCTTTACCCGAAATCATTTCCTCGATCGCGGAAATCGCTTCTTGTTCAAGCTTGAGGTTTTTCTCGGGTTTTAAATGTTTCGCATAGACGACAATCAACTGATCGCGGGAAAGTTCCCGAACTCGGTCCCAGCTATCCTGGCTTTTCGGATTAACCAGTATAATTTCTCCATTGGGATTGTAATATACGATCAGTATATCAAGGGCGGTCCACTTAAAGGTTTCTTCGACGATTTTTCCAAATTGCGTTATCGTCTCTGGAACGTTGAAGGAATCGTAACTATACGAAAATTTATCGCGGATAAGCGCGCCAACGATGGGGAGAACCTGATCATTCAAAACCTCATTGGCGTCGAGTTGAACATTAATTACATCGGCAAGATTCCGCTTTCTCTCCAAATCTTCAACAACTTCGTTTACTTTGAAAAAGTGCCGGAGCGATTTATTGAAATTGCTTTTTGTTGCGAGACTGAAAAAAGTCGTTTCCATTGACCTTCTCCTTATTATGGAATTGTTTGCGAAAACGGCGATGGACCCATTCTGATGAACATCGCGATCGGATCATATACCCATATAACCAGTGAATCTATGTATATAGTATATTCATCAGTGTTTATTGAAATTTGCAAGTAAAAAATTCCAACCAAAAACAAGAAAGGGATGCACTGGCATCCCTTTTTGAATTGTGTACTACATTACCTTCGTGTATTCTACAGCTCTTTTAATCCGCCCGATGATTTTTTTCGCGCCGCTCCGCCGCCGGAAAGATCTACTTTCCCTTTAATCTCGGAACTGCTGTCACCAAGGCCGTGTTTTTCCTTGTACGCGTCCTCAAAGATATCCTCTTTGATCTCTTCCTGCTCAAACGACTGGTTAATGTCCTGACGAACCGTGGAACGACGGCGAGCGAATTGTGCAAACGCCGTATCGGAGAATCCCTTCGATACGCCATAGAGGAATTCGTTCAGAACATTCGCCATGCCCTTGAGCATGTACTGCTTTCTCTTGATGGTGCAAATATCAACATCCATTATTAGACCAGGCTGGATGTGATGCGGGTTAACTTTATAGGTAAATTCGTTGAATTTCCTCGTGATAAAGTTAATCCGTTCGTCTATTACGACCCGCTCAATCGGGTTTTGATAGCCGTGCATCTTCTGCAGGATTTCCGAGAGATACTTGAGCTTGTTCTTGAGATTGACAATTCGATCTTCATACGTCCGATTGTTTTTCTCGACGAACGAATTCTCATTATACATCTCCCCG
>JAKLIR010000424.1 GCA_022709505.1 bacterium
CGCTTTTCTCTGATTGATTTCTCCGCCGCGAAAGAAACCACAAGGCATTCCCTCGCGGTGCGCAGGTTGCAGTACGGCGCCGCGCCTTGCTCGATGCAACGGATGAATTCTTTTCGTTCCGTCTGGCAGCCCAAATGTCCCACGTCCTCGTTATCCGAATAATAATCCACCGGAATCTCGTGGTCCTCCTCCAAGGGGCCGCCGCCCGCCGTGAGCATGACGTCCCGCTGCGCCACGAGGTGCGTTCCGTTCGATCCGATCACGCCGATCTCAAGTCCCTGTATCGGCTCTTTTTCGTACATGCACAGCGACAGGGTTCCTATCGCACCATTCTCATAATCGATGGTTACGTTTGCGTGATCAACAATCCCGGGTTTCTTAATAATCAGACCGGGCTTTCTTGAATAAGAACACTTGATCGTGTATTCATCGCCTTTCACCACATGCTGGCCGCCGTAAGCGAACACTCGAACCGGCCTTGATCTGATGAACCAGTTAAACAGGTCGAAGTGGTGGCAGTTCTTGTCCACGAGAGCGCCGCCTGATTTTTCAGGATCGAAAAACCACGGCATCGGAAAATTCTCCCTGTGCTCACGGCAATAAACCATGTATATGTCGCCCATCTGTCCGGTTTCGGAAATCTGAGCGATGCTCCTATAAAGGTTTGAGTACCTGTAAACAAGCCCGACTTGTAGCGTCAGCCCGGAGCCGCTATGGGCTTTTATGATCGCATCGCAGTCTTCGATATTCTGTGCAACCGGTTTTTCAAGAAAAACATGCTTGCCCGCGGCCAGCGCCGCCAATGTTACTTCCTTGTGCAAAAAATTCGGAACGGATATAACAACGGCATCGATATCTTTTCTTGCAACTATTTCCCTGTAGTCGGAAAACATTTCGATATTCGGAACGATTCCGGCGCATCTCCGGATGCTCTCTTCGCTTGTGTCCGCGGCCGCTAT
This sequence comes from bacterium, assembly GCA_022709505.1. Classification (GTDB taxonomy): domain Bacteria; phylum UBP15; class UBA6099; order UBA6099; family UBA6099; genus JAKLIR01. The sequence goes on from JAKLIR010000424.1 coordinate 960, forward strand.
CACCCGACAGCCTTCGATCATGTGAAAACCGGCAACGTGACCGGAACCCATATCTCCGCATCCTATGAAACCCAATCTGATCATTTGGCGCCCCTGTATGATTTATGCTATTGTCCCAAAACTTTGCGGATTGTTGAAAGGAGGTTTCCGGGAATGAACGGTTTCACTATATAATCTTTTAGTCCCAGTTTCTTTGCTTTTGCTATCTCCCGGTCCCTTCCGTGGGCGGTGAACATTATCACGGGAATTGAAGCTGTTGACTTTTCGCTACTGAGTTTTTCGAAAATTTCAAAACCGTCCATGTCCGGCAACCCGAGGTCCAATAGCACGAGGTCGGGAATATGGACGGCGACATGCTCCAAGGCTTCCGGGCTGTTCGAAAATGTTTTTACTTTGTATCCGCTTTTTTCGAGAATGATCTTCGTCACTTTTAAGATATTCTCGTCGTCATCAACAATAACAATTGTATTATCCATTTAATACTCCTTCGGCGGACGGTTTTTCAATGCCCGCTGAATTCTGAACATAAGCACCGGAATGCTGAAAGGCTTGGTGACATAGTCCACAGCGCCCGCGCTGAATGCTTTTATCATGTCGTCCTCGCGGCCGTGCGATGTCAGCACAAGAGTATTCATTTTGAAGAGAATCCCTGCTTCATTAAATTCTCTTAGCAGGGTGAATCCGTCCGTACCGGGCAGGTTGATGTCGAGCACGAGAAGGTCCGGCAAGCCTCTCTCTCCCGGCTCCATGATTCGTTTCCTTGCGTCATCCCCATCTCCGATTATTTCGTAAGAATGCCTGCGGGTTTTCAGTGCGTAAGATATCATTCTCTGAACAGCCGGGTCGTCTTCGACCAGCAGTATTTTGCCGACATCGGGCGCCTCCTTTTGATGATGCGACATATCGAACGAGGAGGTGCTTTTTATCTCCGCTGCATTCCCTCCGAGGCGGATCAGTGGTTGCGGCTCGACTTTCGCGCTGTCTCCCGCTGTATATTTATGATAATTTCTTTCGAGTGACAGGAGATAATCCGCCGACAAATCGATAAATTCGTCGGCACGCCCGATTTGCTTGCCCATGGCGTTGTGGCGAATAAATTCTTCGATGAAATTCTCCCATTTCCCGGCGATCTCGCTGAAATCGTTCAGTCCGTATATTCCCGCGTTGCCATGTATCTTATGGGCTTTTGTCATGAGCTCTTTTACTACGACCATATCTCCGTTCGTTTCGAGAATACGTTCGAGAGTTTTTTTAATTTCAGTCAGCTTTTTCGGAAAATCATCGAGATACTCTCCGCGTAGTTCGTTCATGGTTTCCGATAATTCGTCCGATTCATCATGTTTTTTAGTACCTATGAGGAACGACGACAGCATCTCAACAAATTCCGTAGGTTCGAACGGTTTCCGTAGGATAAGATCGATATTCAGATCGGAAGCAAATTGTTTGAATTTATCCACATCACGAAGATACGCTGTGAAAATAACCAAGATAAGGCCGGAGTTGTCAGGGTTGCCCCGTATCGTACGGCAGATTTCCCAACCGAGAATATCCGGCAATATAAGGTCGATGACGACAATATCAAAACGCTCTCTTTGAACCATGGAAAGACCTTGTGCGCCGGTAAGACTGTACGAATACGAATGGCCTTTTTCCCGAAAAGCCTCATTCAGCAACTGATGGACATGAGGATCATCATCTATGCAAAGAATTTTCAGCAAAGACATTCGTTATCCTCACAAAAAAATTATGTCGCCCTATTTATGTCGGTATATGGTTTATTTCGATTATATCATCGTTCGGTATTTTAATAAAAGGCGGCCTATAAACAACGCCGCCCGTGTCAACCGGCCGCAAGTCGCGTGCGCGCCGCGGTTAACTTCTCTTGGCAAACCCGACTCTTTCCATTTTGCCCCAAGTTTTAATCCCTCTGAAATATTTTATCATTCCATTTATTCTCCAGAAAACGGTGAGTTGCCTGTAACCGAGATTCTCAAGCAGCGCAATGCCGAGAAGGAAAAGAACATCCCTGAACCTTGCGTACTTGTGGAAAAACGCCTCGTCGAGAACGAGACAATACAGCGAAAGGACTACCCCGAGTCCATAGGCCGCGATGAAAAAGAGAAGCGCGAAATACCAGTTCACAACATGAAAATACAACCCGGACGCCAAGCCTAAATAACCGAAAAGTTCCACTACGGGCGCCAGTAATTCCACGAAAAAGAAGTACGGATACACGACGAGGCCGAGGGCGCCGTACATAGGATTTAAAAGCATTTTTTTATGTCGCAACAGCGTGTCGGTCAGCCCCCGATGCCACCTGTCACGTTGGCGGGAAAGCACTTTGAGAGATTCCG
>JAKLIR010000425.1 GCA_022709505.1 bacterium
CGGCGGCACATGGAGCGAGCACGACTCGAACATCCCGAGCGGCGAGGGCTTCGTGAGGCAATTCCTCTATGGAAAAAGATATTTCAGGAATAACTTTGGGAAAGATATCACCGTGGCGTGGACGCCGGACAGCTTCGGTTACAACGGCAACCTGCCGCAGATACTTGTGAAATCAGGCATGAAGGGTTTCCTCACGCAAAAGCTCGGCAGCAACGAGCAGACGCGTTTCCCTTACAGCTTCTTTTGGTGGCAGGGCGTGGACGGTTCAAAAATCCTGACCGTCTTCCCTCCCGGCGGCTACGCGAATCCGGTGCAGAGAGCCGAACTGCTCGGGCAGCTCTCGATGCTTAAAGGCAGGCACGACGTCAATGAGGAACTCGTGGTGTTCGGAGTGGGGAACCACGGGGGCGGCGTCACTCGCGGGCACCTCGACCGCGCTTTCGCCATCAAAAACGGCAAGGGCGAACCGAACCTCGTCTTCACTTCCGCGGACCGCTACTTCGACCACTTGCACGAGCTCGCCGCCACACATTCCTTCCCGACATGGGACGACGAACTCTACCTCGAACACCACAGGGGCACATATACTTCGCAGTCCGAAACCAAGAAGAACAACCGGAGGATCGAGCAACTCCTCATGGATGCGGAAAAACTATCCTCGATAGCGCACGCGCAGTTCGGCGCGGCCTACCCCGCCGCGAGCCTGTTCAACCCCGGATGGTCCAACGTGATGCTGAACCATTTCCACGATATCCTTCCCGGCTCCGGCATCACGAAGGTTTATTCCGACGCGGCGGCGGACTATGCAAAATCGCGAGCGGCGGCTGAAAACGCGATAGCGGCTTCCCTCAAAAAAATCGCCGGAAACGTTGATACCCGCGGAGGCGGCGAGCCACTGCTCGTCTTCAATACCCTATCGTGGAAAAGAGACGCGATCGTTGAGGCGCCCTTCGAGGGCCTCTCTCCGAAAGTGCAGGTTTTCGCTCCGGACGACAAGCCGGTGCCCTGCCAGTTGGTGAAGAAGAACGGAAAGACCTCGCTGCTGTTCGTGGCGCGCGGCCTGCCGCCGATGGGATACGCCGTCTATCACGTTTATCCGAAAGGCGGATCCCCCAGCGCGCTGCTCCCGAAAAGCACTGTTTCGAAATCCGGGAACGTGATCGAAAATCAATTCATCAGAATAGAATTAGATCCCTCGACCGGAGCTCTGAAGAGCGTTTACGACAAGAAGCTCAATCGCGAGTTCCTGACCGCCGGGAAGTCCGGCGCGCTGCTGCAGGCTTTCAAAGACACGCAGAATGCGTGGGAGATCATGTCGAACGATCCGATCCCCTTCGGCGCGCCCGGCGCGGTGGAAGTGGTTGAAAACGGACCGGTGCGGATCACTCTGAAAACAACGCGGCCGCTTCAAAACTCGACTTTCTCAAGTTCTTTTTCCATAGTGGACGGAATTCCGCTCGCCTTCGGCAACGTGGAGACGGACGTGAAAGACCACAATGTGACGGTTAAACTCGCGTTCGACCTCGCCCTGCTGAACGAAGACGCATGGTTCGAGATTCCATACGCGGCTATCTCCCGGAAGGCGATCCCGAAGACGCAGGCGGAAAGCGCGAAGTTCGAAGTGTCGGCGCAGAACTGGGTGGACTACACGGACACCGGCGGCGCGGCCGGGTTCAGCCTGCTGAACACTTCGAAATACGGCTATGATGTGAAACAGAACGTTCTACGAATGACACTGCTGCGAACGCCGACATACCCCGATCCGGAAGCGGATCAGGGACGGCATTCCATAGACTATTCGATCTATACGCATCCGGGTGACTGGCGAGAGGCCGATACGTCGAGACAAGGCTATGCGTTCAACTACACGCCGTACGTTTTTCGCGCGGGCAAGCATCCGGGGAAACTGCCGGCCGTCAATTCATTCTTCGCGGCGGGGCCGGACGATGTCGCGCTAACGGTCGTGAAGAAATCCGAGGACGGGGACAGGCTCGTGCTGAGGTTTGTTGAAACGGAGGGCCGTGCGACGATGGCTTCAATAAAACTGCCGTGGAAACCGGCCTCGGTGACTGAAACGAACCTGATCGAGGACCGGATCGAACCGGCCTCGCTGTACAACGTTTCAGGCGACACGCTGTCGGTCCCGCTCGGAAAGTTCGAGATTAAAACCTTGATCGTCTCGAAGTAGAAAGAGGCGCTCGCGGTTTAAAAATATAATTCGCGTCCGGCGACGGCGACGAAACAGTTCGCCGCTATGAACATTGCACTGGATTCGGCGCACTATTGACGAATCCATGTTTAACCCGGATTTTTCACAAGAAAAATCCGGTAAATCGTAAAAAGGGCGATCTACTGTGTTGCATCATCGACTCGAACTCGGTCACATACGAAACAGTATGCTCCCTCGTTCTCGCTCGATGCGCCTTGTATATCATCCCTTTTTCCGATTTCAACCCATATTGGTGAAAAATATGTGTTGAAAGGAGATGTCATGTCGAGCGTTTATCACGAAGTGGAAAAAGAGAACTTTTTGCGCTGGTCTCCGGGGAAAACCGGGATGTACGAAGTTTATTACCTGACCTTCAACCACCTCGCGAGCGGCGCCGGATATTGGATACGCTACACCATGAACGCGCCGGATTCCGGCAAAGGCGAGCCGTACGCCCAGATGTGGTTCTCCTACTTCAACTCGAACGAGCCCGCGCGCAACTTTGCTCTGAGGAAGACCTTCCCCGTCAGTGAACTCAAAGGTGAAGCGAATCCGTTCAAGGTGACGATAGGAGACAATGAGCTTACGAACGGGACGGCCGCCGGCGCGCTTTCCGGGAGTGGGCGCTCGGTCTCGTGGAACCTCGCTTTCGAGCCGTCGAGCTCGGTCTATTACCACCTGCCCCGCTTGTTTTACAAGGAAGGCCTCGCGGAAACCGTCGCGCTGAGCCCGAACCTCGATGTGAAATTCAGGGGAGAGATCGTTATAGACGGCGAAACGTACGCATTCAACGGAGACCCCGGCTGCCAGACGCACCTGTGGGGGAAGAAACATGCGCCGCGCTGGGCGTGGGCGCACTGTTCTCACTTCGATCAAGCGCCGGGCGTGGTCTTCGAGGCAATATCGGTCCATGCCGAAAAATTGGGCATCAAACTCCCGCCGTTGACATTCATGACGCTTCGCCGCCCCGGGCATGAACACCAACTTAACAAACTTCTCACGATTCCTTTTATAAAAGGCTCTTTCGAACTCGGCCGCTGGGTTTTCAACGCCTCTGACGGCAACTATCTCCTCAAGGG
>JAKLIR010000426.1 GCA_022709505.1 bacterium
GGCGGGCGGGAGACGCGCAACCTCGGGCGCTCGTTCAACAGGATGATCGCGGGACTCAAGGAACGGGATTTCGTGAAGGACACGTTCGGCAAATACATGACCAAGCAGGTGGCGGACGAGATCCTCAGGAACCCGGAATCGGTTTCGCTCGGGGGCAGGAGTCAGGAGGTAACCATCCTGTTTTCGGACATACGCGGATTCACGACTTATTCCGAAAGCCGGCCGCCGAGCGAAGTGATTTCTCACCTGAACGAATACATGTCGGCCATGGTGGATGTGATAATCAAGTACGAGGGCGTTGTGGACAAGTACATCGGCGACGCCATCATGGCGGTGTACGGTTCGCCGTTCATGCGCGACGACGATCCGCAGCGGGCCGTGAAGACGGCGTTCGAAATGCAGAAGAGGCTGAACGCGCTCAATGAAAAATGGAAGAAATCGGGCAAGGAGCCGTTCAGCATCGGGATCGGCATAAACACGGGCGAAGTGATCGTCGGGAACATCGGCGACGTCCGGCGGATGGAATACACTGTTATCGGCGACAACGTGAATCTCGCGTCCCGCATCGAAGGCCTCACGAAAAATTACAACTGTCCCATCATAATCAGCGGGAGCACGTACGAAAAGGTGAAAGAGATAGTCGAGGTGAGAAAACTCGAGACGGTGACGGTCAAGGGTAAATCGACGGCCGTCGATATTTATGAGCTGCTCGACGTTACGGTCTGACGATAGGGAACGGGATGTCCCCGGCTTGAACATGTTCATTCAATTGTTTTATTATCGGTGAAAGTTTCGCGCATTTATAATCATAATCGTTGACAGATAGAATTTCACGTTCGGAATGTGACGAAAGATACGTCGCGGAACATTTCGTTCGGGCGGTCTGTCATAATGAACGAAGCCGGCGTTTCTCCACGATGGCGAAGCAAACGAACATTTGTGCATCCGATGGGATATTCGGAGTCGAAAATCAATATCGAAAAAGGCGGACGATCATGAAAAAATTCAGGAACAGTTTGATGGGAGTGATTTTGGCGGTTATCGGAATAATCGCGGCGTCGCATACGGTGGCGCGCGCGGACGGGATGCTTGTCCCCGGAGTCTGGCCGCGGCCGCCGGCACCCGAAATTCGCGAAGAACCCATGTTCGATGTGAAATACCACCGCGTCGATGTCGATATCACCGACCGCGCCGCACGCACGAGCGTGGACCAGATGTTCAAAAGCAATTCCCCGCGCGAGATAGAGGCCACATATCTTTTCCCGCTCCCGGAAGACGCCGCCGTGACGTCTTTCTCGATGGATGTCGACGGCCGCAAGACGCCCGGAAAGATGCTCGACCGCGACGAGGCGAGAAGCATCTATGAATCCATCGTGCGCGCGCGGCGGGACCCCGGCCTGCTCGAATATCTCGGACGCGGCGTCTTCAAAGCGCGCGTGTTCCCCGTGCCGGCTCACGGCGAAAAGCGCATCGGAATCTCCTACCAGCAACTGACCGAAGTCCGCGACGACACCTATCACTACATCTACCCCCTCAGCACCGAGCGTTTCTCGCAATCGCCGATCGACAATGTTACGATCCGCGTCGAGATACAAACTTCCGCACCCCTGAAGAACATCTATTCTCCGAGCCACGACATCTCCGTCCGCCGCACCGGCGAGAATCGCGCGCAGGTGACGTTCGAAACCTCCGGCGGCCGCCCGGACCGCGACTTCGAACTGTTCTATTCGGTCTCCTCAGACGACCTCGGCCTCTCGCTTCTCACGCACCGCGCCCCGGGCGAAGACGGATATTTCATGTTCCTCGCCTCGCCTCGCGTCAAATACGACAACCGCGAGATCGCCGCCAAGGACGTTGTCTTCGTCCTCGACCGCACAGGCAGCATGAGCGGCGAAAAATTCGAACAGGCGATCTCCGCACTCCGCTTCTGCATCCGCGCGTTGAACGACCGCGACCGATTCAACGTGATCGTTTTCAACGAAGCCCCGGACAAGATATTCGATAAACTCATGCCCGCTGACGACAAGAACGTTCGCCGTGCGCTCGACGAACTCGACCGCGTGAGCGCGCAGGGCGGCACCAACATAAAGGACGCCCTCACGACCGCGTTCAAGAGCTCGCCGTCGAGCGGCCGCCCGTCGTTCGTGCTGTTCCTCACAGACGGCCTCCCGACCGTCGGCGAGACCGACCCAGCCGAAATTATCCGCGCCGCCGCGAACGCCGCGCCGAAAAATGTCCGCATGTTCGTTTTCGGCGTCGGATACGACGTCAACACGCACCTGCTCGACCGCCTCAGCGACGACCACCACGGCGCTTCCGTTTATGTGCGCCCCGCCGAAAAAATCGAAGCGAAGGTCGGAGACCTCTTCACGATGATCAGCAATCCCGTCCTGACGGATGTCGATGTGGATTTCGGCGGCATGGGCGCTTACGATGTCACGCCGCACAGCCTGCCGGATGTGTTCAAAGGCTCGCAGATAATCGTCACCGGGCGCTTCCGGCACTCGGGGCCGACGGTTGTTCGGCTCTCCGGAAACGCGGCCGGCAAGCCCGCGGAGTTCAAGCTCCGCGCCACCGCGGACGACCGAAGGCAAAACCCGTTCGTTCCCACTATGTGGGCCTCACGCCGCATCGGCGACCTGCTCGACGAAATCCGCCTCAAGGGCGAGAACAAGGAACTCGTGGAGGAAGTCATACGCCTCAGCAAGCGTTACGGGATCGTGACCGAATACACATCGTTCCTCGTCGAGGAACCTGAATCGCGGATCGCAATGAGCGCGGGCGCCGGCGCCGGAGCGGTCCCGATGGATTCGTACAAAAAAGCCGAAAAGAAAATGGCGGCCGCGCGAAGCATGGACACGGGGAATTGGGCGGTCTCGCAGGCGCAGAACAGTCAGGCGCTCAAAGCTGTCACCGGCGCACCCGCACCCGCGCAGTCCTATCTTGACGAGGAAGGCAAAACCGTCGTCGTGGACAAAGTCCGCAACACGCAGAGCGTGGCGTTCTATAACGATTCGGGGGTCTGGACCGATGCCCGCTACGCGAAGGATATGAAAGTAATTCGTATCAAGCCTTACAGCGAAGCACAGTTCGCGCTGCTCCGTGAGCTGCCCGGGCTGAACGCGTTCTTCGCCCAAGGCGAGCGCGTGCTCGTGGTGGTCGGCGATATCGCTGTCGCCACCGACCCGGCCGGCGCGGACAAACTGTCCGATTCCGACTTCGCCGCCATAAAAACAGCAGCGAAAAAATAGTTCAAATGTGCCTCAGG
>JAKLIR010000427.1 GCA_022709505.1 bacterium
ACGTGAAAGATTCGCAGAACCCCTTCGATCGTGAGAACGCAAAAAATCAGAGTTGCTATAGCAATCAGCGGGCCGGCGATCAGTGTAAAGAGAATGTTTTTCCGCCACTTTACGTCCATTATAAGTCCACATTCCCTGTCAAAGCACTTTTGCTCCGAACTGTTTTTCGGAAACGAGTTTGTTCATGAGTTCCGATCCTTGTTCCGAACAGGAAATCACGTCTATGAAGCGGCATTCCTCACCCGTCCATGTAAACTGCATGAGAATGAACTGATCGATGTCCGGAACCTCGAAAAGGTCGGCCCATTCCGCGGCGACGACCCCTTCCTTCAGGCAGGCGGGAATATCAAGGTCGAGCAGGTCCGAGCCGGAGTCGAGCCGGTAGAAATCGAAATGGAACAAGCGTTCGCGGCCCTTATATTCGCGGACGAGCTGGAAGGTCGGGCTCGTTACGTTTCCCCGCACGCCGAGCCCCCGGGCGAGCCCTTGAGTGAATGTCGTCTTTCCGCCCCCGAGATCGCCGCTGAGGCCCACAAACATACCGCGCGGCAATACCGCCCCGAGCAAGGCCCCTATCTCGGCCGTTTGGGCCGCGGATTCTGTTTCAATCCTTATCATCCGGTCTTCCTTTTGCCGCGGTTCGAATTCTCCGTTTTTCTCCGCGTCGCGGGAAATCTGTTCCCGAAATGGTTCTGTTTTTCAAATATTATAATATTCCTATCTACCTTCCGCGAAGTTTCTTTCGCCTGACAGCGCGATTCTTTTTCACGAGCGGCGCTTTAACCTTCGGCTTAAGTTTAGGTTTAGCGGCCGCGGATTGAACCGTCGCCGTTGCGGCGGTCGCTTTTCCGTATCTTTTTAGAAGTTCCTCGACATCCCATTTCAAGACGGGGCGATGAATTGCCCCGGCCACTTCGAAATAGGTGTCCGCCCGTTCGATTTTTTTCAGGTCTCCGAGCTTAGTCGCGGCGTCGGAGTAATCAGGAATCGTCTGAATCAACAGGGGTGCGAGCAGGGCGTGAGCCCTCGCGCGAAGGCCTCCGCTGAATCCGATTTCGCCCGCTATGTCTGCGTCGATGACGGCGCCTCTGATTTTCAGATCGGGAATCAGGAGCACGAGTTCCCCGACTCTCAGGCTGCCTGAAATGACTTTGAAGCTGATATGAGCGAGTTTGAAATCCGGTGGCAGCCGGGTCGCAGTTTCGCGGTCGTAAGGATTCATCAGTTCGCCGTTGGAAGCGATGAAAGAAGCCGAGCCGTCCAAGAGATGCGGCGCGCCTGACCGGCCGGAGAGTTCGAATTTCGCGCGGAGAGCGCCGGCCGCGAAAGCGCCGAGGCCGCGGTTCAGTTCAAGAACGGGTTTCATGTCCGCGATCGAGATCGAGCCCGAGGAGTCGAACCATATCGGGCCGGTCGCTCGGCCGGTAAGAAGGTCCACGCCGTATCTGAAAGATGCGGCGCCCGTGGCGAACAGGCCCGGGCCGGTCAGCACCGCATCGCGGATATCCACTTCCGGCCGGATGTGGACTACGCGGGCGCGCATCGTTTTGAAACGAAGCGGCGCCGTGAGGTCCCGTTGCCCCCCGAACGAGGGGGTCGGGTACTCCAGCTCGCCGTCCTTCACAGTCAGGTCCGCGGTGAATTTCATTTTCCGGGGGTCGTAGCCGGGGCCGGAAATTTTCATTTTTCCGGCGGCGATGCCTTTAATGATCGACGGGCGTTCGGGCATAAGCCTGCCGGCAACCGCATCGATGTCGAAACCTGAGAACCGCGCCTCGATGTCCGTGGCCTCATAGTTGTCATAACGCACCCGTCCGGCCATTTCGAGATGGGCGTCTCCGGGCCCGAGTTCGCCCGTGAAATCCAGTACGCCGCCCGCCGACTTCGCCTTGAAATATCCGCGCCCGAAATAATGGTCGAGGGCCACGACGTTTTTGAAGACCGCTTCCGCCTCGACCGCGGGCGCGAGCGGCGCGCCGGCGACCGTCCCGCCCATACGCACGGTTCCAGCCGCTTTCAGCGCAACTCTCAGATTCGATCCGATCATCAAAAAATCCGGAAGATCGCTGAGCCGCACCCGGCTCGTGTTCCATTTCAAATCGAGCGCGCAGCCGGACTTCCCGCACCGGATGAAACCTTTCCCCGAAACATCCATGTTGTCCGCCGCCGCGCTGAACGACACCGCTGTCGCCCCGTCCGCGCGCCTCGGGGAAAGAGTCCCGTTGAAATGTTTCACGGCGATCTCGGCTCTTTTAAGGCCTTTCCGCCACAATCTTATCGAGACAGCGCCGTCCGAAACCTTGATCTCCCTCGGCGCGAACTTCGCGGGCGGCAGGGAACTGCTTCCATCCCCGCTCAGCAAAAGTGTGAAAACGTCCCCGACGTTGAGCCGTCCGTCGGGCGTTCTTTCTATGTAAACGGATGGTTGTTCGATTTCGATGGATGAAAAACGGCTCGGATTTTTGGAGAACAGCCCGAGCGGGGAGACCGTGATGCGAACGATTTTCGCCGCGCCCGCCGTCGCGCCGCCCCTCGGGGTCTCCCGCATCCGAACATCGCGCACGTAAAATCCCATGATGGGATTTCCCCCGGCCGCGCCCGCGGTGAACCTGCGCCCGGTTCTCATCTCGAGCTCGGCGATGAGTTGCTCCCGTATCTGCTGTGCGGCGCCCCGGGACGCCACCGCTATCGCGGCATAGCACAGCGACAACAGCATTAGCAGCCCCATGAATCCGAGAAAAACCCGCGCGGCCGTCGCGATCCGCCGCCGCCTCTCCAGAGCTTCGAGCGCTTCGTCTATCGTCGGGGCCGATATCGTCTCTCCCGAATATCCGTCTCTTCTTCTCATCCCCACTCCATTTGAATAGATCGGCTATATTCTACAACACGCCCGCCTGTTCGGAAAATGCCGCGCCTCCGGCGGCTCAAGGGGGCGCTTTTTCAAAAGCGCCCCCTTGAGAATCCCCCGCAAAACTTTTCGCATGCGCAATTCCGAAATTGCGCCGGAATTGCTTTCTCATATCTATCCTCTTTCCGGCGCGGAGCGCCGTAACGAGGGGAAAGATATCTATGCAAGAGACATTTCTTTACCTTATCATCCCGATGAGAAATCGCCAAAAGTGGTGAGACGCAAGACGCATCGAGCGAGAACGAGGGAGCATACTCAGAGGTATGTGACCGAGTTCGAGTCGATGATGCAACGCCGCGAATCGCCGCTTTTCGCAATTTCTCTCCGTCGTTCCGGGCCGAGTTTGACGCGCCCA
>JAKLIR010000428.1 GCA_022709505.1 bacterium
TTTCCTAACGTTGACGAAGAACGAATATATCCCCTTTTTCAGATCCTGCGGTATGTTCTTCGAGAAAATAATCGGCGGGGAAAACATCTGCTCGGTGCATTTCACGAGCGCGACATCTTTCGTCGGCCCGGGGTTGCTCATTTTCATGAACGCGATGAACGGGTCCGCGATGAATATTGTGTCCACGGTGTTCAACGCCAAGGAATAAACCGAAGACATGCCGTTGGGGGTCGCGGTTATCGCCTTAAAATATTTATCCGGATCTGCCTTTATAAAATCCCTCAAAAGGTAGAACGTCAGCCTGTCCTTTCCGATCAACAATTTCGCGCCCTTGAGGGATTCCACACTATCGAACCGGCCGCCCTTTTTCGCGTAAAAACAGTATGAGAATGTCTCCTTGATGAAGTACGGCGAGATCGCGGGATCGTATTCCTTTTTCCGAAGATACTTTACCGTTAAATCATAATTGTTCGTATAGAACACGTCCAACTCATCTTTCTCGATCGCTCTCACGAAATCCTTATCATTAGTAAACCATTTTAAAGATACGTCGTATCCGCTCGTTTCCGAGAAAGCTTTCACGATATCCGTATAGATCGTTTTATTCTGCGCATCCATTTCAGTTGCGAAACCGACACGCATCCCGAACGTGTAATTCTTCTTCTCCGCGGCCCGGACCGAACATCCGAAAATCATGGTGAAAACGACGATCATCGCGGAAAATACCATGCTTTTACTTTTCATTGCATATCCCCCGGAAATTGTTTCGTGGCAATTATAGATCAACGCCCTTTGCCAATAAAGTTTTTCCGGAATATTTGTTATGAGCGAATAGCCCAAAAGCGGTGAGGCGCAAGGCGCAGCAAGCGCGCGCGAAAAGTTTAGGAAGGATTCTTAAGGGACCCGTTCCCTTAAGCCGCCGTAGGCTGCGTGAGGCCGATTCTTTTTCGTTGAGTTGTCAACCCGCGTCGTCACCGGCCGCTCAAGGGGGCGCTTTTGAAAAAGCGCCCCCTTGAGAAACCCCCGCAAAACTTTTTGCTCTCGCAATGCCGCCGAAACTACGCGACATTGCTTACTTAAGTTATCACATCAAATCCTCCTTCATTCCGGTGTCGTGTTGTTTCGCCATATCACCTTAGCGTCCGTCATCCCGGTATCGCAGCGGCTTATCTTATCACCTTAGTGTACGTCATTCCGGACTGAGATCCGGAATCCACGGGTGACAGGATGTCAGGGGTGTCTTTTCGGAATAGGTGAGGGGTACAGACAGACAGACAGACGGCCGCCGGGTGCGGAGACCCACTGGGCCGAGACCCGGCGCTACATAAAAACGTTAATACCCAAAAGATCAAAGAGCGGGCGGGACGCCCCGCGCCCCCAAATAAAAGCTCTATGTCGCGGAGCATCTTAACGAGGGTAACTCGGCGTGAGAAATTTCTTTTTCTTTATTATCCCATGAGAAATCGCCGAAAGCAGTGAGGCGCAAGGCGCATCGAGCGAGAGCGAGGGAGCATACTTAGAGGTATGTGACCGAGCGCGAGTCGATGATGCAACGCCGCGAATCGCTGCTTTTCGCGATTTCTCCCGGAATTGCGACGGTGAAAAGTTTAGGAGGGATTGTTGAAGGAACCCTTTTCAAAGGGTTCCCTTAAGGCGCCGTAGGCTGCGTGAGGCCGATTCTTTTTCGTTGAGTCGTCAACCCGCGTCGTCCCCTGCTGGTTTATCGCGCTTGTCTTTTATCAATGAGGCTGCGATTCCTCCGGCGAGAAGAGCAGCTATTACCCCGAGGGACGCCAACGCATGAATATGATAGAAATGCGAAACGAGCATCTTTACACCCACAAAAGCAAGCACCAGCACGATGCTGTATTTCAAATATCTGAACATGCCCATCATGGCCGCGAGCGCGAAATACAGGGATCGAAGGCCGAGTATGGCGAACATGTTCGAGGAGAAAACAATGAACGGGTCCAGAGTGACCGCGAAAATGGCCGGGATCGAGTCCACGGCGAACATTACATCGGTGCTTTCGATCACGAGGAGCACGAGAAACAGGGGCGTAACCGCCAGCTTTCCGTCGAGCCGGGAAAAGAAACGCTCCCCCTCGAAATCGGGGAGTACGCGGAAGAAGCGCCTCGCGAACTTCAGGAGCGGATTCTTTTCCGGTTCGATCTCCTCGTTCTTCTGTGCGAGCAGTTTGAAAGCCGTAAACAGCAGAAGCGCGCCGAAAACGTAGATCATCCAGTCCAGCTTGCGGATGAGAGCGATCCCGCCGCCGATCATAGCCCCGCGCATGATCTGAGCGCCGACAATCCCCCAAAAAAGCGTTCGGTGCTGATATATCCTCGGCACCGCGAAGTAGGTGAAGATCAACGCGATGACGAAAATGTTGTCTATGCTCAGGGAATATTCGACCAGATAACCGGTCAGGTATTGCAGCGCCGCCTGTTTGCCGTCGATCTCCCGGCCCGGCTCAAGCCCGATCCCCGCGACATGATGCTGATACAAAAAATATATCGCCACGTTGAACAGCAGCGACACGGAAACCCATAAAAGAGTCCATTTGAGTGCTTCCTTCGTGCCAATCTCATGCGCCTTCCGGTTCAATACGCCGAGGTCGAACACCAGAAGAAAAATAATGAGGGCGATAAAGCCCAACCAGAGAAAAATCATTTTCCCAATATGCACCGGCGCCGCCGGAAAAACAACAGCGCCGGATAATAAACCTTTCTGTATTTCATCGAGCGCATCGAGCCGCTATTTCGCGCAATGCGCACCGCCTCACAAGCCGGGCTGAGCGCCGGAAACCGGTTTATCATTCGCGGATTTCATGAACAGCGAGCGGACGGCCTCCACAAGCATCAGCACCGCAAGCCCAATGAGAATGACCGAAATCCATGGAACCGGATCTGCATTCAACGCGAAGAACCCCTTGCTGAAAAAGCTCCCCTTGACCAATAGGAACAGGGCATACACGCATGCTACGTACATGAAAACCATCGGTACCCCTGAAATCAACGCAATCCATTTATTCTTCAAGCCCCGTATGGCCCAAACGGTGACGCCGAGCAATGCAAGAGCCGCGAGCAACTGATTGCTTGCGCCGAAAAGCGACCAAAAATACTTCCATGCGGGTATGATTTTTCCCGTCGCCGGGTCGATCGTCGTTCGCATGACGAAGAAAAGAGGCACCGCCGCGGTGACGAAATTCGCCGCGAGACGCCCTAACTTTCCGTGCCAAC
>JAKLIR010000429.1 GCA_022709505.1 bacterium
GAAGCGAAGGAAAAGACGCACGAGCGAGAGCGGGATCCTGATCGGGGTCAGGCTCTTGAACTCACCGCCGGTTTTCGTGCGCACTTCGATGTTTATCCAGCGCGGGCCCTGAGCCGGCCTGCTCGCGGAGACGCCGGATTCCGGCGCATCCGCCTTATCGAGCGCTTCCATCAGCCGCACTCCCTGCTCCGGCGTAATCTTTCCCTCTTTTATCATGTTGAGGATTTCAAGCTTCTCGTTGCTTTCGTTCATTTAAATGAACTCCCCGTCTGTTTTGTGTCAGAGTTCTTCTATCAAGGCCGCGCCTTCGTCGGGAGAAATCTCGCCGCGCTTTATGGACTCGATTATTTCAAGCCTTCTCCTGCGTCTCGTATCCGGGTCCGATTTATGGGCCTTGGTGTCGAGCTTTGCAATTATGGCGTCGAGTTTATTCCTGACGGTCGGATAGGATACTCCGAGCCGTTTTTCCATCTCCTTGATATTGCCGCGCGAGACGACGAACAACTCCACGAAATGACGTTCCTCGTCCGTCAGGTCGGAAAAAAGACCGTGCCCGAACGCGCCTTCTATAGAAGTTCCGCACTCGTGGCAGGACAAGCGTGAAATGACAAGCGGATGGTTGCAGACCGGACAATGACTTACAGCTTTCTTCATTATAAATCCCTCTTAATATGAGCGCGTCGGCGGCGACTCTTTCGATATTTCCTCGCGCCTTATCGCGATTGACTTTTTTTTATATTACAATATAATTCACTAAGATTAAAGATTCATACCAAAACATGAACACTTTAAAGAACAAAACTCGTATTCTCGTCTGTGAAGACGACGCGGACTTGAACAAAACCATCTCCGAAGTGTTGCTGTCGGAGGGATTCGACACCATGCCCGCTTTCGACGGCGAACAGTGCCTGAACATAGCCGTGGCGGAGAACCCGGACCTCATCGTCCTCGATCTGATCCTGCCGAAGATCGAAGGCCTCGAAGTCTGCCGGAGACTTAATTCCGATTCAAAGACAAAAACAATCCCCGTGATCATTCTCACCGGCAAGAACGAACTCTCCACGAAGCTCTCCTCTTTCGTGGCGGGCGCGAAACGCTTCCTCACAAAACCGCTCGACGCGAAAGAATTAGTGAGCGAGATCAACCGCACCCTCCGCCAAAGAGAAATCTCCATCCACGAAGACACGAAGATTGACCCGAGAGACTGACGCAAGGTCTTCTAAATTCCTAAATTTCACGCCGTTGTTCAAAACTGAGTTTGAATCAGGTTATAATGTTTATTCCGAATCCATCATATTGGATTTGTGAGCAATGATTCAGAGCGGATGAAATGCAAGGCGGAAGGAGCGTTTTCGAAGTGAGCGTACAGGGATGTACGTGAACGAAAAAAGGCGACGACGACGAAGCTGTTCGCCGCTATGAACATTGCACCGGATTCGGGCTTATTCTGCGAGGAATATAATGGCGATATTCGGAAGGAAGAGAACGGTCGCGGCTAAAGCAAGAGAGCCCAAGCCCGCGCCACCGGCGAAAGTGAAGAATCCCGCGGCGATGCAGGACCCTCTCGTCGTGCTGTTGAGCCATGTTTCGGATCGAGTGGGATCCGAAACCGCCTCCAATCCCGCCACGGTCGGCCTCGACCTCAGCCGGGTCTTCAAGGAATCTCTCGAACTTCTTCCCTATCAGAAAACCGCTTCCAGCATGAACCCTTCGCTCGCAGCGCAGAAAATAGTCAACCTCGTAAAAAACATCTACACCGCGACGTGCAGGCTCAGGCCGCCCGAGAGCGCCACCGCCCGCGCAAACCTGTTCCTGTCCGTCCACAATTCAGCGAACCGGGGCTTCATCGATGCGCGCGACGCTCTCGAAGCGGAAAACGCTTTCTCAAAAGACATAGAACGCACCTACGTTCACACTCAATGGCTCTCCCATCAGGCGCTGAACAACTATCTCGGCTTCATCAACTCCGGAAAGGAACTTCCCGAAGCGGAACTGACCGGCATGGACGGCGCTTCGCCCGATCAACGCCCGCGCTCCGCCGGAAACGACGGCGCACGGCCCCTCGTGAAAAACGATGGCGCCGCCCCTCCGCCGCAACAGCATCTCAAACCGCTCGGGAATTCCGGGATCTGGAACCGATTCAACAGCATCATTTCATATTCCAGACAAAAATACTCGCGGCACTGAAAATGTCCGACCGATACGCCTCCGCGGATCTCGTCCTGCTCCTATTAGAGTCCCGCGCGGCGGGCGCCGCGGCGAAAACATGAATAAAACACAAAAATCAATTCTATTTATCCTGCTCGCGGCCGGGATCTTCGCGCGCGCATACCGGCTCGGGGACAAACCCCTGTGGATAGACGAAGGCATTAACCTGAAGGTTGCGGCGTTCAAGAGCGTCGCCGAAATACGCGCCTTTTATGTCAACGAACAGCACACCGCTCTCCCCAACATAATCGATCACTATTGGATCAGGACCGCTGGAAAATCCATGGCGGCGCTTCATTCGGAATCGTTGATGTGGTCCGTGGCGGCGCTGTTGCTTTTCGCCGCGCTCGCGGCGGGGAATCTGACCCCGTCGGCGGCGCTCGGAGCGACGGCGGTTTTCTCCATCGGGGCGTTCCAGCCGGAGTACGCGCAGATGCTGCGCTACCCGGCGCTGAGCCAGTTCGCCGCCTGCGTTTGGATGCTCGGTTTTTTCAGATACGTGCGCCACGGCGGCGCGGCGGCGTTAACTCTATTCGCTGCAGGCGCCGTCCTGTCGGTCTTCGCACACATCTACGGTCTTTTCATTCTCGCGGCCTCCGCAGTCTTCGTGCTCGCGGCGAGAAAAAAGCTCGGCGGCCGGTTCCTCCCGCTGCTCGCGGCGCACTTAGTCCCGGCGGCCGCGATCGCGCCCAAAATCGTCATGTATAAAACGAGCGGGTTGACCTCGCTCCTTCACACGGCGCCGCCGCTCGCGATCATTAAGGAAATAGCGCTTCACCCGGTGAGCGGACAGGCGCACGTCATGTTCAATTTCTGCATGGGGGCCGTCTATGATTTAACGAATTTTCCCAAGCTCGCGACGATCGCGGTGTTCGCGGTGTTCGGCGTCGCGGCCGTAGCCGCCGCGACCCGCGGAGACAACCGGTTCGCGGCATGCTGGTGCGCGTGGGTCATCGCCGCGGCCACCACGGCGGGGTGGATCGTTTCCAATCTGACATCCACATATTACGCTTCGAAG